>CAYFYD010000245.1:0-6381 GCA_964347195.1 uncultured Ectothiorhodospiraceae bacterium | reverse complement strand
GACCCGGACAGTCCACGAGCGCGTAGTGCCGCGCCCGCGACTCGTACTCCACGTGCGCCGTCGCGATCGTGATCCCGCGCTCCCGCTCCTCCGGCGCATTGTCTATCTGATCGAACGTGCGCACGTCCCCTCCGTGATCACTCGCCATGATCCGCGTCATCGCCGCCGTCAGCGTCGTCTTCCCGTGGTCCACGTGACCGATCGTGCCCACGTTCACGTGCGGCTTCGTGCGTGAAAACCTCTCCTTCGCCATCGATCCCTGCCTCGTGCAATCGCGCAATCGCGCCTGGTCCTAGCGAGTACCGCCGATGATCTCGCCCGCGATGCTCGAGGGCACCTCGGCGTACTTGAGAAACTCCATCGAGAAAGTGGCCCGCCCCTGGGTGAGAGAGCGCAGGACCGTGGCGTAGCCGAACATCTCCTTGAGCGGCACCTCGGCGCGGATCGCCGCTCCCGCCGCCGTCTCCTCGTTGCCCTGCACCAGGCCGCGCCGCCGGTTGAAGTCGCCCATCACATCGCCGAGGTACTCGTCGGGGGTGATCGCCTCGACCTTCATGACCGGCTCGAGCAGCGCGGGGCCGGCCGCGCGCGCGCCCTCGCGGAATGCGATGGAGCCCGCGGCGCGGAATGCGATTTCGCTCGAGTCGACTTCGTGAAAGGAGCCGTCGTAGAGAGTGACCCTGATGTCGACCACCGGGTACCCGGCGACGACGCCGTTCTCCATCGCGTCGCGCACCCCCTTCTCGACGGCGGGGATGTATTCCTTCGGCACCGCGCCTGCGGTGATCGCGTTCTCGAACTCGAAGCCCGCTCCCGGCGCGAGAGGCTCGATGCGCAGCCGCACGTGTCCGTACTGGCCCCGGCCGCCGGACTGCCGCACGAAGCGCCCTTCCCGCTCGACCCGGCGCCGGAGGGTCTCGCGATAGGCGACCTGGGGCCTGCCGACGTTCGCGTCCACCTTGAACTCTCGACGCAGCCGGTCGACGATGATCTCGAGGTGGAGCTCGCCCATGCCGGAAATGATGGTCTGGCCCGACTCCTCGTCGTTGCCGACCCGGAAGGAAGGGTCCTCGTGGGCGAGCTTGCCGAGCGCGACGCCCATCCGCTCCTGGTCCGCCTTGGTGCGCGGCTCGACCGCCACCGAGATCACCGGCTCGGGAAACTCCATGCGTTCCAGGGTGATGGGGCGCTTCGAATCGGTCAGCGATTCACCGGTGGTCACGTGCTTGAGCCCCACCGCGGCCGCGATCTCGCCCGCGTAGACCTCGCGGATCTCTTCGCGCCGGTTCGCGTGCATCTGGAGGATGCGCCCGATGCGCTCCTTCCTGCCCTTCACGGGGTTGTACACGGTATCCCCGGACGCGAGCTGACCGGAGTACACGCGGAAGAAGGTGAGGGACCCCACGAAGGGGTCGGTGGCGATCTTGAAGGCGAGCGCCGCGAAGGGCGCATCGTCAGATGGGGGCCGCTCCTCCTCGACCACCCGTCCGTTCTCCACCGTGCCGCGAATCGGCGGCACGTCGATGGGCGCGGGCAGATAGTCGACCACCGAATCGAGCAATGCCTGCACACCCTTGTTGCGGAAGGCGGAGCCGCACAGCGCGGGCACGATCTCGGTGCGCAGGGTGCGGGCGCGGATACCCCGGCGAATCTCCGCGGGCTCGAGATCGCCGTTCTCGATGTACTTCTCCATCAGCTCGTCGTCGGCCTCCGCCGCCGCCTCGACCAGCCCCTCCCGCCACTCCCGGCACAGGCCCTCCATGTTCCCGGGGATGTTGCGCTCTTCGTAAGTCGTCCCGAGGCTGCTCGAATCCCAGTAGATCGCTTTCATGCCGACCAGGTCGACCACGCCTTCGAATGCATCCTCGGCCCCGATCGGCAACTGGACGGGAACCGGATTGGCCTTCAGACGCGCACGGATCTGTTCGACCACCTCGTAGAAGTCCGCCCCCTGCCGATCCATCTTGTTGACGAAGGCGAGCCGGGGCACACCGTACTTGTTCGCCTGTCGCCAGACCGTCTCCGATTGCGGCTCCACCCCGCCCACCGCACAGAACACCGCGCACGCCCCGTCGAGCACGCGCAGGCTGCGCTCGACCTCGATGGTGAAATCGACGTGTCCCGGCGTATCGATGATGTTGATCCGGTGCTCGCCGTACTGGCGGTCCATGCCCCGCCAGAAACAGGTCGTCGCGGCCGAGGTGATGGTGATCCCTCGCTCCTGCTCCTGGACCATCCAGTCCATGACCGCGGCGCCGTCGTGCACCTCTCCCATCTTGTGGGAGATCCCGGTGTAGTAGAGGATGCGCTCCGTCGTCGTGGTCTTTCCGGCATCGATGTGGGCCATGATGCCGATGTTGCGGTAGCGCTCGATGGGCGTCTTGCGGGGCATGGTGTCCGGTCCCGGATGCAGGCGCTACCAGCGGTAGTGGGAGAAAGCCTTGTTGGCTTCCGCCATGCGGTGCGTGTCCTCGCGCTTCTTGACCGCGCTTCCGCGACTGTCCGCGGCTTCCATCAGCTCGTTCGCGAGGCGCATCCCCATGGACTTCTCGCCCCGCCCCCGCGCGGCATCGACCAGCCAGCGCATCGCGAGCGCGGTCCTGCGCCGGGGCCTCACTTCGACCGGAACCTGATAGGTGGCTCCGCCTACCCGTCTCGACTTCACCTCGACCACCGGACGCACGTTGTCGAGCGCGCGGACGAACACTTCGACCGGATCATCACGGGTCCTTCCCGCCACCTGGTCGAGGGCGCCGTAGACGATCCTCTCCGCCACCGACTTCTTGCCGTCCTGCATCAGGACGTTGATGAACTTTGCGAGCGTCTCGTCGTGATACTTCGGATCGGGAAGTATCGTGCGAAGGGGGATGTCTCTTCGGCGCGACATGGCTTCAACCCTTGGGCCGCTTGGCGCCGTACTTCGAGCGGCCCTGACGGCGCTCGGAGACCCCGGTGGTGTCGAGGCTGCCGCGCACCACGTGGTAGCGCACTCCGGGCAGGTCCTTCACCCGCCCTCCCCGGATGAGGATCACGGAGTGTTCCTGCAGGTTGTGTCCTTCCCCACCGATGTAGGTGATGACTTCCTCCCCGCTCGTCAGTCGGACCTTCGCGACCTTTCTCATGGCGGAGTTGGGCTTCTTGGGAGTGGTCGTGTACACCCGCGTGCACACCCCCCGGCGCAGCGGGCAACCTTCGAGCGCCGGCACGCTGCTCTTCGTGCGTTGCTGCTTGCGCCCCTTGCGCACGAGCTGATTGATGGTGGCCACGCGGTGTCTCTCCTCCCGATGATGGCTTTGCTCGGACCGGCGGCGAATCGGCCGGCTCCGTGCCCTCGGGGCAGAGCAGTCCGACCGGGCCGCGCCCCCTCTCCTGCTCCGGGCGACGCGCGGTATCGCGAGCGCAGTCCTCAACTGACCGGAAAAGGCGGGTGGAAATCCCTTCCGCCCGCCACAAAGCCGCGGAACTTTAAGCTCCGATTCAACCGCTGTCAACAGGGCCCGCGACCTGCGCCGTCTCCCCGCCTCCCGCCGCTTCGCCGTCCCCCAACGCCGCTTCGACCAGTGCCTCCATGTCGTCCGCCGGCTCCTCGGCCTCGAGACCGAGCTGGCGACGGCGTTCCTCGTGATAGGCGAACCCGGTTCCCGCGGGAATGAGGCGGCCCACGATCACGTTCTCCTTGAGACCGCGCAGCTCGTCGAGCTTGCCGTTGACGGACGCCTCGGTGAGCACCCGGGTCGTCTCCTGGAACGATGCGGCGGAAATGAAGGACTCGGTGGCGAGCGAGGCCTTGGTGATGCCGAGCAGGACCGGCTCCCAGGTACAGGGCGTGCGCCCTTCCGCCTCCGCCTGCTCGTTCTCCGCCAGGGCCCGCGCCCGCTCCACCTGCTCGCCCCGGAGGAAGCGGGTGTCACCCGGCTCGACGATCTCGGCCTTGCGCAGCATCTGCCTGACGATGACTTCGATGTGCTTGTCGTTGATCTTGACCCCCTGCAGACGGTAGACCTCCTGCACTTCGTTGACGATGTAGTTCGAGAGCGCGTTGACGCCGCGAAGCCGCAGGATGTCGTGGGGATTCGGCATGCCGTCCACGATCTCCTCGCCCTGCTCGACCCGTTCGCCTTCGAACACCAGCAGGTGCCGCCACTTCGGCACGAGCACCTCGCGGTCTTCGTCGTCGTCACTGGTGATCACCAGACGCTGCTTGCCCTTGGTCTCCTTGCCGAAGGAGACGATGCCGGTGATCTCCGCCAGCATCGCCGCCTCCTTGGGCTTGCGCGCCTCGAAGAGATCGGCGACCCGGGGCAGACCGCCGGTGATGTCGCGGGTCTTCGACGACTCCTGGGGCAGACGCGCGATCACTTCTCCTTTCCCCACCTCGGCTCCGTCCTCGACCCTGATCACCGCGCGGGGCGGCAGGATGTACTGAGCGGGTGTCCGGGTGCCCGGACGGTGGATCTCCAGGCCCTCCTCGTCGACCAGACGCACCATCGGGCGCAGGTCCTTGGCGGCGGCGCTGCGCTGCTTGGGGTCCATCACCTCGATGTTGCTCAGGCCCGTGACCTCGTCCGTCTGGTGCTGAACGGTCACCCCTTCCACCACGTCGGAGAAGCGCACCCGGCCCTTGACCTCGGTGATCACCGGGTGGGTGTGCGGGTCCCAGGTGGCCACGACCTGACCGCCCCGGACCTGCTCCCCGTCGCCGGCGTTCAGCTCGGCGCCGTAGGGCACCTTGTAGCGCTCGCGTTCCCGCCCGTGCTCGTCGAGCACCGCGACCTCGCCGGACCGCGACACGACCACGAAGTGGCCTCGCGCATGCTGCACGGGGTTGTTGATGTGGTGCCACTTCAGGGTGCCGGCGGCCTTGACTTCGATGTTGTCGACGGCGGCGGCACGCGAGGCGGCGCCCCCGATGTGGAAGGTCCGCATCGTGAGCTGGGTGCCGGGCTCGCCGATGGACTGGGCGGCGACCACGCCCACCGCCTCACCGATGTTCACCCGGTCTCCCCGGGCGAGGTCGCGCCCGTAGCAGGACGCGCACACCCCGAAGCGCGTCTTGCAGGTGATGGCCGAGCGCACCTTGACCTCGTCGATGCCGACCCCTTCGAGCTTCTCGACCCAGGACTCGTCGAGCAGCGTCCCGCTCGGGATCTCCACCTCGGAGGTAGAGGGCGATACCACGTCCTCGGCCACCACCCGACCGAGCACCCGCTCCGCCAGCGGCTCCACGACGTCGCCGCCCTCGATGAGCGGCGTCAGCGCCAGGCCGGCCGTCGTGCCGCAATCCTCCTCCGTCACTACCAGGTCCTGGGCCACGTCCACCAGCCGCCGGGTGAGGTAGCCGGAGTTCGCGGTCTTCAGCGCGGTGTCGGCGAGGCCCTTGCGTGCGCCGTGGGTGGAGATGAAGTACTGCAACACGTTCAGGCCTTCGCGGAAGTTGGCCGTGATCGGCGTCTCGATGATCGATCCGTCGGGTTTGGCCATGAGCCCGCGCATGCCCGCGAGCTGGCGGATCTGGGGCGCCGAGCCCCGCGCTCCCGAATCCGCCATCATGTAGATGGAGTTGAAGGAGGGCTGCTCGACCTCCCGGCCCTCGGTGCCGATCACCCGCTCCGTCCCGAGCTTGTTCATCATCGCCCGGGCGACCTGTTCGTTGGTGGAGGCCCAGATGTCCACCACCTTGTTGTAGCGCTCGCCGTTGGTCACCAGCCCGGACGCGTACTGGCCCTCGATTTCCTTTACCTGGGCCTCCGCGCGGGCGAGGATCGGGCGCTTCTCGTCCGGCATCTCCATGTCGTCGACGCCGATGGAGACCCCCGCCCGGGTCGCATAGCTGAACCCGGTGTACATGAGCTGGTCCGCGAAGACGACGGTCTCCTTGAGACCCACCTGGCGGTAGCAGGCGTTGATGAGCGCGGACAGCGAGCGCTTGTTGATGACGCGGTTGACGAGCTCGAAGGGCAGACCTTCCGGCATCAGCTCGGAGAGGAGGGCGCGCCCCACCGTGGTGTCCACCAGGCGCCGCTTGCCGCTTCCCCCCCGAGTGCCGTCCCCCTTCTCTTCCACTCGCACCCGGATCTTCGCGTGCAGGCCGGCCGCACCGGTCTCGAAGGCCCGGTGGACTTCCGCCACGTCGCTGAACACCATGCCGGCGCCTTTCCCGGTGCCCTTCTCATCCATGTTCTCCCGGGTCATGTAGTAGAGCCCGAGCACGACGTCCTGGGTCGGCACGATGATCGGCTCGCCATGGGCCGGCGACAGGATGTTGTTGGTGGACATCATCAGCGCGCGCGCTTCGAGCTGCGCCTCGATGGAGAGAGGCACGTGGACCGCCATCTGATCGCCGTCGAAATCGGCGTTGTAGGCGGTGCACACGAGGGGATG
>CAYFYD010000244.1:0-6422 GCA_964347195.1 uncultured Ectothiorhodospiraceae bacterium | reverse complement strand
TTCCAGTACTTCGAACCCCGCAACTCGACTTCTGAATGGTCCTGCCATGAGTCCCTTATCCTTTGGTCTCCGATTCTGAAGACCGCTATCATTAACCGCTTTTGGATTGGCAGCTCGCGAGCGGACCGTTGAGATTCGATTTCGCAACCGTCATGGTCCTGCTCGTCGTAGTGAGCGGGCTCATCTGGATCTTCGATGTCCTCGTGCTCGCCCGGCGCCGGAGCGCGCTGGCGAGACGCGGGACGGAGCTCGCAAGCCCGCCGGAGAGCCCGCAACGACCCCTCGCCCGCCGCAGGGACGGCGGCGGGAGCTCCGACGCGCGAGTCCCGGCCGAGGCGCTCGCCCCGTCGCGAATCGTCGAGTACGCGCGCTCCTTCTTTCCGGTGTTGCTGATCGTGCTGCTCCTGCGTTCCTTCCTGATCGAGCCTTTCCGGATCCCCTCCGGCTCCATGATGCCGACCCTGCTGATCGGCGACTTCATCCTCGTCAACAAGTTCACCTACGGCATCCGCTTGCCGGTTACCGATTACAAGCTGATCGAGCTCGGATCGCCGCAACGTGGCGACGTGGTGGTCTTCCGCTATCCGCAGGACCCGTCCACTCCGTTCATCAAACGGGTGGTGGGGCTGCCGGGAGATCGCATCGGATACCACGACAAGGTGCTGCACGTGAACGACGTGCCCGCGGAGCAGGAGCTGCGCGGCCGCTACGTCGGCACCGGCCCCGGCCGGTCCATGAACGGCGCGAGTCTGCGAACGGAGCGGATCGGCGACTGCGCTCACGACATCCTCGTGCAGCAGGGCTACCCGTCGGTGAAGGGAGACATCCTCGTGCCGCCGGGACACTACTTCGTCCTCGGCGACAACCGCGACAACAGCCGGGACAGCCGCTACTGGGGCACCGTTCCCGACTCCCACCTCATCGGAAAGGCGTTCACGATCTGGCTCAACGCGGACCTCGACCACGGCTTCTCGTGGTCCAGGATCGGAACCGCGATCGCGTGCGAGGAGGTCCGCGCTCCGAGCTGACCCCTCCGGGTCGGGGCTCCGATGTGCGGAATCGAAACATTGCCCCCGAGCCCTTCGATCGAGAGGGAATTGGAAGGACGGCGCCGGCTGACGGGAAGGCTCGGGCACCGCTTCGATGACGAGACCCTCCTCGGCCGCTCGCTCACGCATCGAAGCGCGGGACGCGAGCACAACGAGCGCCTCGAGTTTCTCGGCGACGCGCTTCTCGACTTCGTCGTGGCCGAAGCCCTGTACCATCGTTCCCCCCGGGCCCGGGAGGGTCAGCTCACCCGCGCCCGCGCCAAGCTGGTGTGCCGCTCCACCCTCGCCGAGCTCGCGCGCGCCCTCGATCTCGGAGCGGCGATCGAGCTCGGTGACGGGGAGTCGAAGAGCGGAGGCAGAGACCGCGACTCGATTCTCGCCGATGCCTTCGAAGCCCTGGCCGGCGCCTACTACCTCGATGCGGGACTGGGGCCGTGCCGGTCGTGGCTCCTCGGCCTGCTGGACGAGCGCCTGGACGGGGCGCTGCGCGAGGACGCGGCCAAGGACTCCAAGAGCGCGCTGCAGGAGGCCCTCCAGGCGCGCGGCCTTCCTCGGCCCGAGTACGCGGTGGTCGCAGTGAGCGGCGCGGCGCACGCACGGCGCTTCTCCGTGTCGTGCACGGTGTCGGGACTCGATGAAGCGCCCGTCGGCACCGGAAGCACCCGCCGGCAAGCCGAGCAGGCGGCGGCCCGGCGCTCCCTCGAACTGCTGAGCCGCCGGCCCGGCCGGTGACCGGCCCCCCGATCGAGGGCAGCTCCCCCATAGTGGCGGAGCCGGGCCTCTCCGGGTTCCGCAGCGGACACGCCGCGGTGGTGGGCCGTCCCAATGTCGGGAAGTCCACCCTGGTCAACCGTATGCTCGGGCGCAAGCTCTCCATCACCACCCGACGTCCACAGACCACCCGCCATCGGATCCTCGGCATCAAGACCACCCCGACCCATCAGGTGATCTACGTCGACACGCCCGGGATCCACCGCAGGGGGGGCACCGCACTCAACCGCTACATGAACCGCGCGGCCCTGAGCGCGCTCGACGGCGGGGATGTCGTGGTGTTCGTGATCGAAGCGGCGCGATGGGAGGAGGGCGACGAAGGGGTGCTGCGTCGGATTCGAGGAACACCCTCACCCGTCGCCCTCGCGATCAACAAGGT
This sequence comes from uncultured Ectothiorhodospiraceae bacterium, assembly GCA_964347195.1. Taxonomy (GTDB): domain Bacteria; phylum Pseudomonadota; class Gammaproteobacteria; order HK1; family HK1; genus JAJEAD01. Next base: position 4,223 of record CAYFYD010000244.1, on the reverse strand, counting down.
CGACCGCGTCGCCGACAAGTCGGCGCTGCTGCCCTTCATGGCCGAGCTGTCGCGGCGCACCGGCATCGACGAGCTGATCCCGATCTCCGCCCGCCGCGGCACGAACACCGAGGCCCTGGAGAAGTGGATCCTCAGCCGGCTCCCGCGGGCGCCCCCGCTCTATCCGAGTGATCAGACCAGCGACCGCAGCGAGCGCTTCGTCAGCGCGGAGTTCATTCGCGAGCAACTGACGAAACGGTTGAACCAGGAAGTCCCGTACCGCCTGAGCGTGGAGATCGAGCGATTCTCCGACGACGAAGACCCGGTACGGGTCGCGGCCATCGTGTGGGTCGAGAGGCGAAGCCACAAGCCGATCGTGGTAGGCCGGGACGGCGCCACGCTCAAAGCCGCCGGCACGCGCGCCCGCCGGGAGATCCAGGCCCTGCTCGGCCGGAGAGTGCACCTCGATCTCTGGGTGAAGGTGGAGGCGGGCTGGTCGGACGACGAGCAGGCCCTGCTCAGGCTGGGCTACGTCGAGTGATCCCGGGGTCCGCGGCAAATGCCGGTTGCGCACCGCGTCGACCTGAACCCCTGTTTCGTTCTCCATCCGCGCCCGTGGCGGGAGACGAGTCTGATCGTCGAAGTCTTCAGCGCACATTCGGGACGTCTGGGACTGGTGGCACGGGGCGCACGCAGGGCGGCATCGCCCCTGAGGGGACTGCTTCAGCCCTTCGTGCCGCTGCTGGCTTCCTGGTCGGAGCGCTCGGAGCTGGGTACGCTCCGATCGGCGGAGCCGGACGGACCCGCGTTGCCCCTGCCGGGTAGCCGCCTGGCCGGAGGGCTCTATCTGAACGAGCTGCTGATGCGCCTGACCCACCGGCACGACCCGCACCCGGAGCTCCTGCTCGACTACCGCGCGGCGCTGGTGGGATTGCACGAAGGCCGGGACATCGAGACCGTGCTACGCATCTTCGAGAAACGGCTCCTGAGCGCGATCGGCTATGGCCTCGTTCTGGAACGGGAGGCGCGCACCGAGGAGCCGCTACAGGCCCACCTTCAGTACCGTTATCTGCCGGAGCGGGGTCCGGTGGAAGGCCGCGGCGACGAAGCGCCGGGCCTCGACATCTCGGGAGCCTCGTTGATCGCGCTCTCCCGGGAACGCCTGAACACCGACAGTGAGCGATCGGAAGCGAAGCGTCTCATGCGCTTCCTGATCCAACGCCTGCTCGGGCCCCGCCCATTGGCGAGCCGGATGCTGTTCCGAACGCTCTCGAGCCGCTGACCGGCGTCCGACTCTCCCGGCCCGGAGGGAAGCTCCGGCCGCTCCGCTTCACTGCGCCGCGTCGCCCGCCACCGGCTTGCGACTTTCGGTGCGGTCTCCCGGCGTCTCGATGACCGGTGCCGCCGGTGGATCGGGGGCCTTCGTCTTCATCGGGGAGCGAGGAGCGGAGCTCTCGCCGCCGCCCGGCGGCGGGGCGGGCACTTCGCCCGGCGGCGTCTCCGTCACCGCGGGCCCGGGGGCGGAGACCGGCTCCGGCCGGCGGCCCCTGCGGGGGGGGTCGTTCCTCTCTTCCCCGCCCGGGGCGCCGGACGAGGCCGGGGACGCGCCGGGGTCTTCGCGGTGGCGGTTCCGACCCCCGCGCCGCCCTCGCCTCGAACGTCCCGGGGAGGCGCTGCGATCGGAAGCGGGTGACCTCGAGGGGGCGGAGGGCGGAGCGGACGAGGACGGGGTGGCGCTTCGCTGCCCGGCCCGAGCCCGGCCGGTGGACTCACCGGCGCCCCGTCGCGCCCGTTCCGGACGGGGCGCCGTCTCGTTGCGACGCGAAGCCGAGGCGCCGCGCCGCGCCGAGGCCACGGGTCTACCTTCGCCGCGGGGACGACGCGCCCCCTGCCTCGTCTGCCTCCGGGAAGGCTCCTTCGGGGCCGGAGCAGGTGGAGCATCGGCGGACACGAAGGGAAGCCACGAGAACAAGCGGTCCAGGATTCCCGCCTTCGGCGCGGGGGCGGACCCGGGCTTCTCGGCCGGGGCCGGCGGTGGGGCCACGGGCATGGGCGCTCTCACCACCGGCTCGACATGGGCACTCGAGTGCGCAGTGGTGACGAACTCCGGCAGCGAGTCGCCGTTCTCCTCGAGCTCGAAGCTCGCCCGGTAGTGGGATTCGTGATCACGGTCGCTGCTGCGAACCCGCTCCACGAGGTAGCTCGAAGCGGTGCGTTCAGGGCTCGGGAGCATGATGACGACGACATCGTGGCGCTGCTCCACCTCCCGGATCGCGGCCCGTTTCTCGTTCAACAGGTAGGTGCCGACATCCATCGGCAATCGCGCGAGGATTCGGCCGGTGTTGCCCTTCATTGCCTCTTCCTCGACGAGACGCAGCACGGAGAGCGCGAGCGACTCGGGGCTTCGAATCTGGCCCTGCCCGTTGCAGGTCGGGCAGATGCCCAGAGACGACTCGCCGAGCGAAGGCCGCAGCCGCTGTCGCGACATCTCCAGCAGCCCGAAGCGCGAGATTCGGCCGGTCTGCACGCGGGCCCGGTCCCGCTCGAGCGCGTCTCGAAGCCGGTTCTCGACCTCTTTCTGGTTCTTCGGGGAACCCATGTCGATGAAATCGATGACGATCAACCCCCCGATGTCCCGCAGGCGCAACTGCCTCGCGATCTCTTCGGCCGCCTCGACGTTGGTGTTGAGCGCGGTCTCCTCGATGTCCGCCCCCTTGGTGGCGCGTGCGGAGTTGATGTCTATCGAGACCAGCGCCTCGGTGTGATCGATGACGATCGCTCCTCCCGAAGGAAGCCGCACGACGTGATTGAACGCCGCTTCAATCTGGCTCTCGATCTGGAACCTCGAGAACAGAGGGACCTTTCCCTCGTAGTGCTTCACCCGGGATGCGTTGTGCGGCATGACCTGAGACATGAAGGCGAACGCCTCGGCATGGACCGCGGGCTCGTCGATCAGGATCTCGCCGATCTCCTGGCTGAAGTAGTCCCGAATCGCACGAATGATGACGTTGCTCTCCTGGTATACGAGGAAGGGGGCGGCACGCTCCCGCGACGCGGTCTCGATCGCGTTCCAGACCTTCAGCAGATAGTCGAGGTCCCACTGCAGCTCTTCCGCCGAGCGACCCACTCCCGCGGTACGGACGATGAGTCCCATTCCCTCGGGTACGGCAAGGGTGCTCAGGATCTCCCGCAGCTCCCCCCGGTCGCTGCCCTCGACGCGCCGGGAAATGCCGCCGGCCCGCGGGTTGTTGGGCATCAACACGAGGTAGCGCCCGGCGAGGCTGGGGAAGGTGGTGAGCGCCGCCCCCTTGCTGCCCCGTTCTTCCTTGTCGACCTGGACCAGGAACTCCTGGCCGACCTCGAGCACGCTCTGCACGCTTCGCCGTCCGCCCGAGCCGGCTTCTCCCTCGGATCGGAAGTGCTCGCGCGCCACCTCCTTCAAGGGCAGGAAACCCTGGCGTTCCGTCCCGTAGTCGACGAACGCCGCCTCCAGGCTGGGCTCCACCCGGGTGACTTTGCCTCTGTATATGCTCGCCTTCTTCTGGCTGTGCGACGCTACCTCGATGTCCAGGTCGAGGAGCTGCTGCCCATCCACCGTCGCCACGCGCAGCTCTTCCGGCTCGGTGGCATTGATCAACATCCGTTTCATGGTGTCCTCTGTCTGCGTCGATCCCGCCCCGAGGACGGGACCGGGTACTCGGGTGAGTGCCGCGTAGCCCACCGGGGCGGGCGGTGAGCGGGCAGGAGAAGGCGGCCGGCGGAGAGCAGCCGGCGCGATCGGACCGGCGGCAATCGGGAGAGGAGGCCCGGTGGGGGAGCGGTGAAAGCGGCGCGATCGCCGCACGGAGCCGGTGGTGGTGCACTCGTGCCGCCATCGGACAGCGGCTCCGGCATGCAGCGAAACCGGGTTCCACTCTCCCTCTCGTAGATCGTCGAAGCGGGACCGCCCTTTCCGTGGTGTTCCGTCTCCCTCGAACGACACTCTTGAAGCCTGCCTCGAACCGGCGTTGCGGAGGCCTGCGTGCTCTGCCCGCGGCTCCGCGCCTCGCGTCCTGCGCGCGCAACCTCGGGGGCGCCCACGCATCGGTGCGCTTTGACTCTTGCCGGCGCCCGGCCCCTGGGGACCGCTTCCGGCGCGCGCCGGAGCGAGGCATTCTATTGGCATCGCCGCCGAACGGCAATCCGGTCCCCCGACCGCACCAGGACCATTCGGAAGTCGAGTGATGTGGTTCGAGGTACCGGAA
>CAYFYD010000243.1:0-6432 GCA_964347195.1 uncultured Ectothiorhodospiraceae bacterium | reverse complement strand
AGGCGATTACGCGCTCCATCGCCGATCAGGCCCGCACCATCCGCATCCCCGTGCACATGATCGAGACGATCAACAAGCTCAACCGCGTCTCGCGCCAGATCCTGCAGGAAAAAGGACGCGAGCCCACCCCGGAGGAGCTGGCGGAGCGCATGGAGATGCCGGAAGACAAGGTCCGCAAGGTGCTGAAGATCGCCAAGGAGCCGATCTCCATGGAAACCCCGATCGGCGACGACGAGGACTCGCATCTCGGTGACTTCATCGAGGACGTGAACATCGTCGCTCCGGGCGACTCCGCGACCTTCGAGGGATTGCGCGAGTCCACGCAGAACATCCTCGCCAGCCTCACTCCGCGCGAGGCGAAAGTGCTGCGCATGCGCTTCGGCATCGAGATGAACACCGACCACACCCTCGAAGAAGTGGGCAAGCAGTTCGACGTGACCCGCGAGCGCATCCGCCAGATCGAGGCGAAAGCGCTCCGGAAGCTCCGCCACCCGAGCCGCTCGGATCACTTGCGCAGCTTTCTCGACTGAGCGTCACGGGGCGCTCGTTCCGCGAGGGCGCATCCGTGATCGGTTAACGAGTTCATGCGACGCAAGGGTGGACATATTCATGGATTCCCGCTTCCGCGGGAATCCATGAGCGTAAACCGAACACGGATGCGCGAGGGCGGGCCCGCGGGGCGACCGGCCGGCGGGAAGGCCCTCGCTCCTCGCAGCGAGGGCTCCGAGCCCGCAGCCAAGGCGGACGCACCGCCGAAGGGGGTGGGCCCGGCCCCGGGGACAACGGGCCGGGCAAAGGCCCCTGCGCGGGACGAGCGCAGGTACTCGCCGGCTACACTCCGGCGGGAAGATTGCGCGGGATACGGCCTTCCTCGGCAGTGATGAACTCGAGCAGGGCCGGCTTGCCCTCCGCCGCGTGGGCAAGGCCCCGCGCGATCGCGGGCTTCACCTCGGCCGCCTTCTCGACCCGTTCGCCGTAGCCGCCGAGGGCTCTCGCCACCTCGGCATAGTCTCCGCCCAGGGCCTCGATGCGGTACTTCCCGGATGCGACCGGGTGATGCTCGGAATAGCCGCCCATGAGACCGTTCTTCAGCACGAGGGTCAGGGTGCCGAGCTCGCAGCGGACCGCGGTCTCGAGCTCCATGCCCACCATGCCGATGGAGGCATCGCCCATGACGTTGACCACCGTCCAGTCCGGGCGGGCGAGCTTCGCGCCCTGGGCCAGGCCCATGCCGGTGCCGAGCTGGGTGGTCTTGCCCCAGCCCAGGTAGCTGTAGGGCACGAGGGTCTCGTAGAAGGCGGTGCACTGGTCTCTCGGCGACCCCGCGTCGTGGGTGACCACGGTCTTCGTGCGGTCGACGCTGAGCATGAGGTCCCGGATGACCCGGTAGGGGTTGATGGGCTCCTCGTCGGAGCTCAGAAGAGGCATCCACTCGCGCATGAACACCTCGCGCCGCTCGGCCACCTCGCGCGTGACGCCGTCGCGGTCCTGCCGGCCCCCGGCGCCCACCCGCGCCCGCACTTCCTCGTTCACCAGCGCGAGCGTTCCCTTCGCGTCGCCGATGACCCCGAAGTCCACGGGATAGTCCTTCGACAGGTCGCCTTCCCAGTTGGTGAGCTGGACGAATGTCCTGCCCTTCACCGGGAAGGGCGTGATGTAGGACGAACGGGTGAAGCTGGTGCCGAGGCCCACGATGAGGTCCGCCTTGTCGAGGAAGTGGTTCACGGGGTCGGGCCGCGAGTTGCCGGCGCAGCCGAGCGCGAGGGCGTGGTCCTCGGGAAAGCAGCTCTTGGCGTTCTGGGTCGACATGACCGGCGTGAGGGTCAGCTCGGCGAGCTCGCGCAGCTCGTCGCAAGCCCCCGCGTAGAGGATCCCCTGGCCGGCGACGATCACCGGGCTGCGCGCGCCGAGCAGCCTGTCCACCAGTCCGCACACGTCGCCGGCGTTCGCGACCGGAGCGGAGCGCCGCTGCACCCGGTAGGCATCGAGAAGCGCAGGGTCCACCTCCTCGGTGAAGATGTCTTCCGGCACTTCCAGCACGACGGGGCCGGGCCGTCCGTTTCGCAGTTGCGCGAACGCGCTCTGCATCTGCCGGGGGATGCGCTCCGCCCGGTGCACGAGCTCGCACCACTTGGTGATCCCCTGCATGTGGCGCACCGCCATGAAGTTGGGCGAGACGCCGAGCTCGGGTCGCGCATAGCCCCCCGGGATGTGCAGCACCGGCACGTTGTCGCCGAAGCACTGGGCTACCGCGCCGAAGGCGTTCTCGGAGCCGGGTCCGTGCTGAACGGTGGTGGCGCAGATCTTCCGCCCTCCGTTCACCCTCGCGTAGCCGTCCGCCATGTGCAGCGCGTGGCGCTCCTGGCGCACGATGAGGGGACGGATGCCGACCTTGGCGGCACTGTCGATGATGTCCGCGTGCGGAAAGGCGGGCAGGCACTCGATGCCTTCCCTGCGCAGAATGTGAGCGATCAGATCCGCGCCGTTCATGAAGTCTCTCCTGTTCCGATCAGAGTCCGGGGGCTCGCTCCCGAGCCGCCGTATGGTGAAGTATCGTTCGATTCGGGGACCGGAACGGGTCCCCGCTCCCCGTCTTCGCGGCGACACGCCCGGCGGGAACGACTCCCGTTGCGCACCGTCGCCATTCGTCTGACATCGTCACTTTGGCCGGAGGGGAATTACATGGCTTGACTGCCCGACGCTCCGGGGCAGGGAGCTCGAGTGGCTAGAACGATCTCGGCATGCCGAGCACGTGCTGTCCGACGTAGGACAAGATCAGGTTGGTCGAGATCGGGGCGGTGGTAAAGAGCCGGCACTCTCGCCACTTGCGCTCGATGTCGTACTCGCGCGCGAAACCGAAGCCGCCGAAGGTCTGCATGGCGGCTTCCGCCGCGTTCCAGGCCGCCTCGGATGACAGCAGCTTCGCGATGTTGGCCTCCGCCCCGCAATCGCGCCCCGCTTCGAAGAGCGCCGCCGCCTTGCGGTTGACCAGATCCGCCGCCAGCGTCTCCGCATAGGCGCGCGCGATGGGGAACTGGATGCCCTGGTTGCGACCGATGGGGCGCCCGAAGACCTCGCGCTCGGAGGCGTAGTCGCGGGCCCGGCGCGTGAAGTAGCGCGCGTCTCCGATCGCCTCCCCCGCGAGCAGGATGCGCTCCGCGTTCATGCCGTCGAGGATGTAGTAGAAGCCCCGGCCCTCCTCCCCGACGAGACTCGTTGCGGGGATGCGCATGTCCTGAAAGAACACCTCGGTGGTGTTGTGGTTGATCATGGCGGGGAGCGGCCGGATCTCGCAGCCCCGGCCACGCACCGCGCGCAGGTCGACGAGGAAAATGGAAAGCCCCAGCGTGCGCTTTTCCACCTGGTCGATGGGCGTGGTGCGGGCGAGCAGCAGCATCAGGTCGGAATGCAACGCCCGGCTGGTCCACACCTTCTGGCCGTTCACCACATACTCGTCGCCACTGCGCACGGCGCGGGTCTTCAGGCTCGTGGTATCGGTACCGCTGCCCGGCTCGGTTACCCCGAAGGCCTGGAGGCGGAGTGCCCCGCTCGCGATCTTCGGCAGATACTCGCGTTTCTGCTCCTCGCTTCCGTGGCGCAGCAGCGTGCCCATGATGTACATCTGGGCGTGACAGGCACCGGCCGAGCAGCCGGACTCGTGAATGGCTTCCAGAATGACCGCCGCGGCGCGCAGCGGCATTCCCGAGCCTCCGTACTCCTCCGGGATCAGGGCCGCCAAGTAGCCCGCCTCGGTGAGGGCGTCGACGAACTCGGTGGGATAGGCGCGCTCGTCCTCGAGCCGCCGCCAATACTCTCCCGGATAGCCGTCGCAGATGCGCTGCACCGCTTCCCGGATCTCGGGGTAGTCCTCCCCCGCGTCGACGACTATACCGGCGTTCAACCGTCCCGGCTCGCGTGCGATCGATCCGCTCGAGGCAAGCGCGATGGTCGCGCTCGTCCCTGACGCCCTTGCCCGAGACCCCGGCTCAGCCCCCCGCGACCTGCTCCAGCGAAGGCTGATGCGCGCGCAACGCTTCCGCGACCAGGCTCTGGAAGTGGTGCACCAGATGCTCGCTGTCGTTGCCGCGGGCGGGGTCGACGAAGAGACGGCCGCTGTCGTATCCGAAGGAACGCAGTCCGCGCTGCTGGCGCTCGTTGAGATCGATGTCCTCGGGTCCGAGGTCGCAGGACATCCAGCGCATGCACTCCCTGGTGACCTCGCTCTCGGGCCGCCGGGGGCGATAGTAGGCCAAGCGCAGAAGGGTCTTCTCGGGCCCGAGCGGGAACTGGTTGAAGCTGCCGGCGAAATCGGCGAAGGGGAAGGTGTAGAGGGTGGTGTGCGGCCAGAACCCGATGTTCACGAACCAGTCGGTCTGGTACTTCGCCTCGCCGATCTCCCTGCCGTAGGCATGCCGTTGCCCCGGCTCGGTCGGCCCCATGTAGCTCCACCACTTTCCGTGGGGGGTGAGCCGGTAGTCGGGGAATCGAATGAGCGTCGCGAGCTCCTTGTGCACCGGTCCCGAGAGACCGAAGTGATAGCCCTCGATGGCGTTCTCGGCGACGACCTTCCAGTTGGCGGCGACCTCGTAGTCGAGCTCATCCGCGAGCTCCATATCGGAAAGATCGGGGAAGTGCCGGGCCATCAGCGGGGCCGAAGCGCCGACCTCGTCGTGCAGGGGAGCGGCGTCCGGATCGAAGTTGATGAACAGGAAGCTCGATGTCTCCTCGAGGCGCACCGGGGCGAGAGACACCGAGCCGGGGTCGAACCCGCTCACTGCATCGGAGCGGGGCGCGTGGCGCAGGCGGCCGTCCAGACGATAGGCCCAGGCGTGATAGGGGCAGCGGATGACGCGCCCGATCCGGCCCCGGCGCTCTTCGACGAGGCGGGTGCCGCGGTGCTGGCAGACATTGTGGAAGGCGCGCGCCACGCCGTCCTCCCCGCAGACCACGAGCACGCTCTGATCGAGCACGTCCACTTTGATGAAATCGCCCGGCTCCGCCACTTCGGAGCGGTGGCCCGCGAAGTGCCACGCGGGATAGAAGATCGCCTCGACCTCGCGCTGGAACACGCCGGTGTCATAGTAGTAGCGGGACGGCAAGGCACAGGCCCGCTCGGGGTCTCCCGGGCGCCACTGCGCCAGCGACTTGGAAGGAATCATCACGGATCTCCTCGAGAGCTCAGGGCTCGAACGCCGGAGAGCCTATGCCACTCTCGCAGTCGAGACACGAGATTGACACAAGCGCCCGGGAAAGGCCACGCGTTCCGGGCGGGGCAGGAACATTCAGAAGTCGAATGCCGGATTCAGGCGATGGATTCCCGCTTGCGCGGGAATGACATCATCTGCGCGCGGGAATGACATCATCTGCGCAAGAAACGGCGCTCCCACGACAGCCGCCAACGCCTCCATAGTCGTCATTCCCGCGCAAGCGGGAATCCACTTCGGTCGGCGAATCCCGAAGCTCGGGTCTTGAAGAGCCCTGCGGGCGAGGGCAGGCAGCGGCCGGAGGGCCGGACATGCCCGCTCAGCTCTGGCCATGCTGGCGCGCGCCGAAGGAGATCTCCCAGCTCTCCTTCGAGAATCCGTCCACGATGTCCTCGGTCTCTTCCATGTCCTTCGCGACCGCGGGTCGGGCCGCGATGCCGTCGAACCAGCGCTTGACGTTGGGGAAGCTCTCGATGTCCTGGCGCTGGCGGTAGGCGAGGCGGCACCAGGGGAAGATCGACATGTCGGCGATGGTGTACTGGCCGGCGGCCACGTAGTCGCGCCCCGCGAGGCGCTTGTCGAGCACTCCATAGAGGCGGGCCGCCTCCTTCGTGTAGCGCTCCTGCGCGTAGGGCAGCACCACCGGACCGTCCGGGCGCATCGGAGCGTAGGCGTTGAAGTGGTGCGCCTGACCCAGCATCGGCCCGAAGCCGCCCATCTGCCACATGAGCCACTGCACCGTCTCCCAGCGCTCGTGCGGGGCCTCGGGCAGGAAGCGCCCGGTCTTGTCCGCGAGGTAGAGCAGGATTGCGCCCGACTCGAAGAGCGCGATCTCCCGGCCGCCGGGGCCGTCGTGGTCCACGATGGCCGGGATCTTGTTGTTGGGGCTGATCGCGAGGAAATCCGGCTCGAACTGCTCGCCGCGGCCGATGTCCACCCACATGGCGCGGTAGGCGAGGCCGGTCTCCTCCAGCATGATGTGGATCTTCTGGCCGTTCGGCGTGGCGGCGGTGTAGAGATCGATCAAGTCGTGGTCCTCCTGCTGGGCCGGGCGCCGCAGCGCGGTCCGACTGCGAACTCCCGGGGACGGATCCGACGATTTCGATGGCCCGCGGAGCCTCGCGGGTCATCGCATCCTGTCGCCGGTTGATTCGGCTGGTGGGCCCGGAAGGACTCGAACCTTCGACCGACGGATTATGAGTCCGCTGCTCTGACCGACTGAGCTACG
>CAYFYD010000242.1:0-6492 GCA_964347195.1 uncultured Ectothiorhodospiraceae bacterium | reverse complement strand
CCGAGCCAGCGGTGGGAGACGCCTTCGCGCGCGTAGAGGGGGCGCTTGCCATGCAGATCGAGTCTGCGCGTGGAGGCCGAGAGCACCTCGCACACCCAGTCCGGCGCGAGGGTGAAGTACGCGGTGCCGGGGAGTTCCGGCATGCGCTCGCGGCGCCAGCCCGCGAGGTCCGGCACCAGAACGTCTTCGCCGAGGTGGAGCTCCGGCTCGTCGAGGATCCACCATCCTCCCGGACCGCCGTGGCCTCTGTGGAATGGGGGGCCAAGCTCACCGCCGAGCACGGAGCTCGCCACCGTGTGCGCCGGCGCCGGCCGCGGGTGGGTGTAGAGCGTCCCGTCGATGATCTCGGCGACCTGGTGCGCCGGGGCGTCGAGCACGTCCTGATACGTCGCCCGGACACTGCGTTCGGCGGTGTTCGCAGCCATGGATCGGGTTCTCCTCACGGTACGCGCTCGCCTCAGGGCCAGAGCTCGGCGAGGCTGAAGGTGATCGCATCGAAGGGGCGAACGCTCACCGGCTCGTCGTCCTTCGCGCTCGCAGTCAGCAGCCACTGCCCATCGTGGAGCTCGAACGCCTCGAGGGTACGGTCCGCCGGGTCGACGAGCCACAGGTGGGAGACGCCTTCGCGCGCGTAGATGGGGCGCTTGCCATGCAGGTCGAGCCTCCGCGTGGAGGCCGAGAGGACTTCGCAGACCCAGTCCGGGGCGAGGGTGACATAGGCGGTGTCGGGGTACTCCGGCATCCGTTCCCGGCGCCAGCCGGCGAGATCGGGGACCAGGATGTCGTCGCCGAAATGCAGCTCGGGCTCGAAAACGATCCACCATCCGCCCGGCCCGCCTCGGCCCCTGTGGAACGCTCCACCGAGCTCGATGCCCAGCTCCACGCTCGCCAGCGCATGTGGCATGGCCGGGCGCGGGTGGGTGTAGAGCGTCCCGTCGACGATCTCGGCGACCCGGTGCGCCGGGGCGTCGAGCACGTCCTGGTAGGTGGCCCGGACGCAGTGTTCGGCGGTGCTCGCAACCATGAGATCGGGTTCTCCTCGCGGCGGGGAAGGCGCCGCGCCGAGGCCGAGCGGTCAATCCGTACCATACCACCGTGGCAGCTCGGTCTTGACCTGTCGATCCGAGTCCGGCGAGGCGATGCAGCCCCGGCGGATCCGGACCTCGGCATGGCACCGCTTTCCGGGGAGTCGTCGACGCAGCCCGGTCGTGGATAGACCACGGCATGCGGGGCCGGACTTCTCCAAGCGCGCATCGCGCGAAACGCCGCGGTCCACCAGGAAGGCACCCACCACGCACGAAAGGTAGAGTCCGTGATTGAATCGGAGATACGGGAACATGAGGAAGGGACCCGATGAACGACGCACCGGCACACGAGCCCCGCCGACACGGGGGAGTCCGGACGGTGCCAGCGGACCCGTCCCCGAACGAGGCCCGGGCCGCGCGTGACGCGCCGCCGCTTGCACCACGCGCGGCGAGGCACCGATCGAGGCAACCCCGCGCGAAGCGGCGCTACGGGCGGGGAGCGCCCAGCGCCCGTCGCGCGGTCGAGAGGCCGAGGTCGTCGAGGATGCTGTAGAGCACGGGTACGACGAAGAGCACGAGCAGGGTCGTCGCCAGCAGTCCGAAGACGATGCTGGTGACGAGGGGAACGAGGATCTGCGCCTGCAGAGACCGCTCGAAGAGAAGAGGGGTCAGGCCCGCGATGGTCGTGAGGGAAGTGAGCAGCACCGCCCGGAAGCGGTCCCGGCTCGCGCGTCTCGCCGCTTCGACCACCGCCAGCCCCTCGGAGACGCGACGCTTGAGGAAGGTCACGAGGAGAATGGAGTCGTTGACCACGATGCCCGACAGCGACACGAACCCCATGACGCTCGGCATCGAGAGATCGAGCCCCATCAGGAGATGTCCCCAGACCACTCCGATCAGCGCGAGGGGGATGACGCACATCACCGTCACCGGCTCGATGTAGCTGCGGAGCTGGAAGGCGAGCAGGAGGTAGATGCCGGCGATCCCGAAGAGGAACCCGTTGCGGATCGAGGCGCCGGTCTCCCCGGCCTCCGCGGACTGTCCTTCCACCGAGACCGAGAGCCCGGGATAGCGCTCCAGGAGGCCGGGCAGGAAGCGGCGCTCGGTGTCGGAGACGATCGCGATGGCGTTGGCCACCCGCGGGTCGACGTCGCCCCGCACGGTCACCGTACGCCGCCGGTCGACGCGATGGATACGGTTGTACCCGCGGCCCGACTCGATGGTGGCGAGCGCGCCGAGGGGCACGAGCGCGCCGTCGGGCAGGGTGACCCGGAAGTTGTCCAGGTCTTCGAAACCGTCCCGGTCCTCGTGGGCGAGGCGCACATCGACCTCGAGCGCCTCGACTCCGGCCTGCACTTCGTAGGCGGTAACGCCGAGGAACGCGGCCCGGAGCTGGTTCGCGACGGTAGCGGCGTCCACCCCGAGCGAGAGGGCCTCCGCGCGCAGGCGGATCCTGCGCTCCGGCTTGCCGGGACGCAGATCGGACATCACGCTCTCGACCCCCGGATAGCGTTCGAGCCATGCGACCAGCCCGTGCGCCGCGCCTTCGAGCGCCTCCAGATCGTCACCGTGGAGCCGGAAGTCGATCGCGTGCCCGGCCGGACCGATCTGCAGGTCCGCGAAGGTGAGGCTGAGCACGTCCGGGACCGCACCCGTCTCCGCGCGCCAGCGCGCGAGGATGTCGTCGATGCGGGCGCGCCGCCGTTCCGCCGTCAGCAGGTCCGCGGTGACGGTGGCGACGTGAGGCCCCGACTCGGACGCCTCGGGATTGCGTGAGTAGCGAACGCTGACGCTGCGCACCAGACGCTCCCCGTCCCCCTCCTTCGGCGAGAGGGCGTGGCTCGTGCGCGAGAGGGCCGCGACGACGGCGTCGACGATCGACTCGGTGCGGTGCAGTGGTGTGCCCTGGGGGAGCAGGAGACGCGCCTCGATGACGTCGCCGTCGATGTCCGGAAAGGCCTGAAAGCCGACCCGACCGCTCGCGACCATCGCGACCGAGACGAGGAAGACCGCGACGACGGCGCCGGCGAAGGGATAGCGCCAGTGGACGGCGGCGTCCACCAGCCGCCCGACGAGGTCATGACGAAGCCGCTCGAGCCCGCGGTCGAAGGCGGTGCGGAAACGGGACGCGGCGCCGGGGGTGCCGCCGCCGAGGCTGTGGGCGAGGTGGTTGGGAAGAATGAGGAAGGCTTCGACGAGGCTCGCCGCGAGCACGAGGATCAGCACCACCGGGAGCACCTCGAGCACCCGGCCGATGTCGCCGGAGATGAACGCGAGGGGACCGAACACCGCGCAGGTGGTGAGGAATGACGAGACGACCCCGGGCAGGACTTCGCGCGTGCCCTCGACCGCCGCGTCCAGCGCGCGACGGCCGCGCCGGAGGTGGCTCGCCACGTTCTCGCTGATGACGATGGCGTCGTCCATCAGCAGACCGAGGGAGATCAGCAGGGCGACCATGGTGATCATGTTGATCGAGTAGCCGAAGAGCTCCATGAGGTAGAAGCCGGCGAGAAAGGACACCGGCAGTCCCACCACGACCCAGAACGAAAGCCGCAGGCGGAAGAAGAGCCACATCGTGACGAACACGAGCGCGAGCCCCTGCACGCCGTTGCGCACGAGCATCCGCAAGCGATCGCTCACCACCGACGCGACGTCCCGGGTGAGCAGCAGGGTGACCCCCGGCGGAGTGCGGCGGCGCTCCTCGGCGACGAAACGCTTCACCGCCTCCACCACCCGGATGACGTCCTGTTCCTTCGTCTTGCTCACGTCCAGCCGTGCCGCACGCACGCCGTCGAGGACAATGCGGTCCTCTTCGTACTCGAAGCGGTCGCTCACGGTGGCGATGTCTCCGAGCCGGATCGCGCCTCCGTCTTCGCTCGCGAGCACCACGAGGTCCTCCAGCTCGCGCACCCCGCGACGCTCGTCGTCGAAACGCAGCAGGATGTCCTGCTCGCGCGTCTCGATGGTGCCGACCGGCACGTTCACGCTCTGGCGGGCGATCGCATCGGCGAGCTGCGCGAGGCTCAGCCCGTACTGGCGCAGCAGGAGCGCCGGCACGTGGACCCGGAGCTGGTGGTCGGAGAACCCTTCGATGCGCACCAGCGAGATGTCGTCGAGCCCCTGGAGTCGCGCCTTCAGCAGCTCCGCGTACGCCTTGAGGGAGGCCGCGTCCATCGGGCCGCTCACCGAGATCGAGACCACATGGTCGGTGCGTCCGAGCTGGCGGATGACCGGCGCCTCGGCACGGTCCGGGAAGTTGTCGATCGCTTCGGTCTCGGTGCGCAGGTCGGCGACGAAGCGATCGATGTCGCCGCCTTCCGCCATCCGTACCACTGCCGTCGCCGCGCCTTCGCGCGCGTCGCAGCGGATCTCCTCCACATCGTTCACGCCGTCTATCGCTTCCTCGATGACCAGGCAGATCGCCTCCTCGACGTCGCGTGCGCCGGCGCCGGGCCAGGCGAGCCGAATCTCGACCTCGGGAACGCTGAAGTCGGGCAGGGTCTCGCGGCGGGTATCGGGCAGCGCCGCGATCCCCAGCACCACGAACAGTGCCATCAGGAGGTTCGCCGCGGTGGGGTGCGCGGCGAAGTAGCGGATCAACGCGCGGCTCCCGTCGCGTCGGCGGCGAGGGCGGCAAGCGCGGCGAGGTCGTCGACGGGATCGAGGAGCATGCCTTCGATGGCGGGGAAGAGATCGGAGACGACGATCCGATCGCCGGACCCGACGCCCTTCGCGACCGCCAGGAAGGACGGCTGCACCAGCGACGCCTCGATGGGCCGGCGGGCGAGCCGGTTCTCGTCCTCCACGACGTACACCACTCCACCATGCACCGCGCTTCTCGGGATCACGAGACTCTCCCGGGGACGTCCGGAGAGCACCACCTCGACGAACATGCCCTTGAAGAGCGGCGGCCGGACCCCGGGTTGCGCCCTCCGGTAGGGTTCATCGACTTCGACGATGATGCCCACGGTCCGGGTCCTCGGATCGATGGTCGGGCTGACCCGAGCGAAGCGCGCCGGCCAGACCCCGGCCACCTCGGGATGGCGCACCGTGGCGCCGATGTCGAACAGGTCGCGCAGGTCCCGGGCGATGATGTCGAGCCCTGAGCTGTCCGCATCCGGAACGAGCTCGCGCATGTGGGAGACCGGAACCTGCGCGGCCACCTCCGCGATGGCGATCCCGTCCGCCTCGATGAGCACCTGCCCCCGGGACGCGACCTGTTCGCGTTCCGCCGCGAGCGTCGCGATCCGCGCATCGAAGGGCAGGACGATGGCGGTGCGCTCGATGTCGCGCTCGGCGGCGGCGATGAGGCTGCGCAGGCGCGCGAGCCGCGCTTCGTGCACCCGACGCTCGGCGGGAACGAGATTCAGCGCGTTGGCCTCGGCCTGCACTCTCTGGCGCTGGGCGAGGGTATCGCGCTTCTGGCGTTCGAGCGAGGAGCGGGAGATGGCGCCCTGCGCCGCGAGCTTGCTCTGGCGTTCGAGCTCCGCCGTCGCGAGCTCGAACGCCTCCCGCTCGATCGCGAGCGATGCCCGCGCGTTCTCCTCGCGTGCCGCCAGCTCGGCGAGCTCCGCCTCGGTCGCCTGGAGGTCCGCCTTCGCCTCCGCGAGCGCGAGGTCGTAGTCGGTGCGGTCGATGCGAAGCAGCACCGTCCCGGCGGGAAGGATCTCCCCGACCGCGAGCCGCTCATGGACTTCGACGACCCGGCCCCCGACCTCCGCGATCGCCCGCCAAGTCGTGCCCGGGGTGACGCTGCCGTAGCCTACCGCGCGCGGCACCGCCGCCACGGAGGGCACCTCGATCACCCGCACCGGACGGGCGGTCTCCCTCTCGGGCGCGTGCTCCGGCTCCCCCTGGGTGCGCATCAACAGCCCGGAGGCGGCGATGCCGATCACGAGCGGGACCAGCGAGAGCCAGCGGCGCGGCGCGTGCGAAGTCGCAGTCATGGGAGCTCGACCCGGCCCGGGGACGACCGGGGATTCTACTCGCCCCGCGGTGGCGAGCCTCGAAGCCCACCGGGGCTATCCGGAAGCGGTGGGGCCTCGGGTCGAGGTCACCACCGGCTCTCAGACTCCACTGTACTGACTTGCAACCTGAAGATCCCAGGCTCGAATCCTCCCCCCGTAACCACTTCAACTCATTGAATCCATATATGAATTCAGATGAGAAACGATCGCAGGCGCATGACGCATGGCCAAGCCGCAGCGGCGTTCGAGCGCACCGTCGACGCTGCGCCTGTCTGCCTCACTGTGGCATGATGCCGGATTGATGGCAGACCGTCGGAAAGGAATGCGATGGCGACGATCAACGTACGGCAACTGGATGATGACGTGGTCGGGCGTCTCAAACAGCGTGCCATCGCCAACAACCGTTCCCTGGAAGGCGAGGTGCGCCACATTCTGGAAGGCACGCTCGCCGACGACATGTCGGCGAAACGCGCGTCGTTCCTGGCTCTGGCCGCGCGGCT
>CAYFYD010000241.1:0-6496 GCA_964347195.1 uncultured Ectothiorhodospiraceae bacterium | reverse complement strand
GTCGGAGATGGACTGGACGAACAAGAACGTCCACCGAGCCGGGTGGTGGCGCTCAACGACGAGGTCGAGGTGATGGTGCTCGACATCGACCAGGAGCGCCGCCGCATCTCGCTCGGCATCAAGCAGTGTCAGCCGAACCCCTGGGAAGACTTCGCGGTCAACCACAACAAGGGCGACCACGTCGTCGGCAAGATCAAGTCCATCACGGACTTCGGGGTGTTCGTGGGCCTCGACGGGAACATCGACGGGCTGGTGCACCTCTCCGACATCTCGTGGCAGCAGGCGGGAGAGGAGGCGATACGCGCCTTCAGGAAGGGCGACGAGATCGAGACGGTGGTGCTGCAGGTGGACGCGGAGCGCGAACGCATCTCGCTCGGCATCAAGCAGCTCGACCGGGACCCCTTCTCCGCCTTTCTCGCCCGTCACCCCAAGGGCAGCGTGGTGTCGGGCACGGTGCGCGAGGTCGACCCCAAGGGGGCGGTAGTGGCGCTCCAAGGCGGGGTCGAAGGCCACATCCGGGCCTCCGAGCTCGCGCGGGACCGGGTGGAGGACGCGCGCACCGTGCTCAAGCCCGGAGACGAGATCGAAGCGAAGTTCGTCGGCCTCGACCGCAAGCGGCGGGCCGTCTCGCTCTCGGTGAAGGCCAAGGAGTCGGACGAGGAGGCGGCCGCGGTGCAGGAGTACCGCTCCAGCGCGACCGGCACCGGCGCGACGCTCGGCGACCTCATCAAGGAGAAGATGGACAATCGTTAGCGCGTGCGACAAAGCGGCAGGTGAGGCTCGACACGAAGCGCACGGAGACCTCGCACACTTCGGACCCGGCATCGAACCCGGGGAGCTGGCGGCTGACCCCAGGCCATGACCAAATCGGAACTCATCGACCGCATCGCGCAGAAGCAGACACAGCTCGCCCACCGGGACGTGGAGCTCGCGGTCAAGATGATCCTCGAACACATGGCGGAACGGCTCGCAAGCGGCGACCGCATCGAGATCCGCGGGTTCGGGAGCTTCTCGCCGCACTACCGTCCCGGCCGGGTGGGGAGGAATCCCAAGACCGGGTCGCCGGTCTCGCTGCCTGCGAAGTACGTGCCCCATTTCAAACCGGGCCGGGAGCTTCGCGAGCGCGTGGACGGACGGCGCGCGCGAGGCGCTCGCGCCGGCATGGACAAGGGAGCGGATCCCGCCGCTCCCCCTGCCGGCACCCGCTCCCCTCCCGAAGACCCCGAGTGACCCCGCAGGCAGTCTCGGGTTCGGGGGCGGGCGACGGCGGCGGATGAGCGCCGGTGGCGAATCCGGTTCCCCTGGACTGGCTTTGGCTTCTGCTGCCGGTCGCCGCCACTTCCGGGTGGTATGCGGCGATGCGCCGCAAGCGCGCAGACAATCGCTCCTCCGCCCGCACCGAGCTGCGCGACCACTACTTCCGGGGCGTGAACTACCTGCTGAACGAGCAGCAGGACAAGGCGATCGAGATCTTCATCCGGATGCTCGAAGTCGACAGCGCGACGGTGGACACCCATCTCGCGCTCGGCAATCTGTACCGGCGGCGCGGTGAGGTCGATCGGGCGATCCGCATCCATCACAACCTGATCGAGGGGCGCTCTCTCGGCGCCGAGGAACGCAGCGAGGCGCTGCTCGAGCTCGGGCAGGACTACCTCAGCGCCGGGCTCCTCGACCGGGCCGAAGACGTCTTCAAATCGCTGGCCGGCCACGAAGTCCATGGTGTGCAGGCGCTTCGCCAGCTCATCGACATCTACGAGCAGGAGCAGGACTGGGACCAGGCCATCGTCACCGCGCAGCGCCTTCAGGAGCTGACGAACGGGGAGCTGGGCGCGGTCATCGCCCACTACTGCTGCGAGACGGCCGAACGCCTCGACGCGCGGGGCGGGCGCGACGCCGCGCTCGATGCGCTCGCCCGGGCGCTCGAATACCACCCCGGGTGCGTGCGCGCCCGTCTCCTCGAGGGAGACATGCGGCGCGCGCACCGCGACTACGAGCGCGCGCTCGACGCCTACCTCGGAATCGAGAAGCAGGACCCGAGCTATCTGCCGGAAGTGCTTCCGAGCCTGCGGGAATGCTTCGTGGCGCTCGACCGGCGCGAGGAGCTGTGGGAGTACCTGCGCCACCTCATCTCGGCCTACGGCTCCCTCGCCGCCACCCTGGCCCTCGCCGACCTCATACGGGACCGGGAAGGACTGGACTCGGCGGCGGAGTTCGTGGCGCGACAGCTCGAGCAGCGGGTCTCCGTCCGCGGCCTCGACTACTTGCTGGATCTGGAAATGCGCAAGCAGGGACCGCGCGCCCCGGGACACCTCCAGCTCCAGAGGGCGTTGACGGAGGCGCTGCTCGAGGACCGGTCCGTCTATCAGTGCGGCCACTGCGGGTTCCGCGCCAAGTCGCTGCACTGGCGCTGCCCGAGCTGCAAGCACTGGAACATGATCAAGCCGATCCGGGAGCTGAACGGGTCGGCGTGAGGGCCGTCCGCCACCCCGGATCAGGAGGGTGGCGATTCGAGGAGCCGGACCTGTCGATCGAAGTTCGCGACGAATCCGGCGAGGTCCCGGCCGGCGTGGCGCGGTGTCATGTCTTCCGGAGCGCCGGTGACCGGCAGCCCCGCGAGCGGTGCGATGGTGGTGTCGTAGTCGGGCACCGCGAAGTAGCCGATGGAGAAGCGCTCCCGGTCCCGGGGCGGGTGGACACGGTGCAGGGTCGAGCGGAATCGTCCTCCGGACCAGATCTCCATCATGTTGCCGATGTTCACGACGAAGGCGCCGTGCCGGGGCGGCACCGCGGTCCAGCCGCCGTCCGGCGCCTGCACCTGCAGGCCGCCTTCCTCCCCCGGCAGCAGCACCGTGATGGCGTTCGTGTCGCGGTGCGGGTTCACGTCGTCTTCCGGCCGGCCGAGGGCGTGCGGCCGCGCCGGGTAATGCAGCAGGGAGACGTTGGTGAGGGGGCGGGCGAAGAGGCGGGTCAAGGCGTCCTCTTCCCTGCCCAACGCGAGCGCGAAGGCTTCGAGCAGCACCCGCGCGATGCCGCCCATCGCGTCGTAGCAGGCCTGAACCGCTTCCCGGAACCCGGGCGGCGCCTCCGGCCACCGGTTCGGCGCGTAGAGCCCCCGAGTGGCGCGGATCTCCGGATCGCCGGGCGTGGGGTCTTCGCCCATGACGAAGCCCTCGTAGACGGTCGGGGGAGCGGCGGGGTCGCGCTGCCTCGCGAAGGGCATCAGGGGTATGTAGCCGCGGTACGTTCCCGGCCTTCGGGTGATCCCGCGCTTGAGCGCCTCGTCCCCGGCAAAGAACGCCTTCGCCGCATCGAGCGCGCCCTCCGTCACGTCCGCTCCCACGCCGTGGCCGGAGACGTGGAGGAAGCCCGTCGTCTCGCAGGTAGCGCCGATCCGACGGGCGAGGGCCCGTCTCGCCGCCTCGTCGCTCCCGAGGAACGGGGAGATGTCGATGTCCGGGATCTGCATGCCGGCTACCCGCTGGATCGGAAGGTCATTATGGATCGGATCCTGCGTCGTTCTTGCCCATGACAGGGGCACTTCAGCGATCCTTCGCCTCGACGGCGTGGGGGCGGCTCGGGCACACCCACGAGGCGCTGGTGGTGTGTCGTCTCACGAGTGCGTCCCCGGGGCCGCGGGACTTCCTCGACCTTCAATGCGTTGTCCTCATTGCAAGCGAGCTCGACCCCGGACCCGCCATTGCGTCGACCTGTCTGCGAGACCGGACACCAGGGGCACGCACCTCGCCCGGCAGGGCTCTTCAAAAGTCGGCTTGACGGCTTCAGACTCCGAGCTTCGGGATTGGTTGACCGGGATGGATTCCCGCTTTCGCGGGAATGACGGGAGGGGGCGCGGGAATCCATCGCCTGATTCCAGTACTTCGAACCCCGCAACTCGACTTCTGAATGGTCCTGCCTCGCCCGGCCTTGCAATCGCGATGGCGGCCCTTATCATGCGCGCCGTGATGAGTCCCGGCGGACAGAGGACGAGGGCCACTACCACGACCGCCAGGCGTCGCGGGGCTGCCCCGTCGGTCTGAAGACCCTGGCGGCCCCCCCGAAGCCGCCGCTTCTCGAAACCCCGGAAGGCGACGGCCAGCCGGGGTTCTGCATTTCGAGAAGCGGAGCTGACCCATGAGCGACGAAGCGGAAAGCGCGGCCGACGCGCTCCACCGGATCCGGCACAGCCTCGCCCACGTGATGGCGCAGGCGGTGCGGGAAATGCGCGAAGGCTCCACGCTGGGCTTCGGACCGCCCATCGCGGACGGCTTCTACTACGACTTCATCCTGAGCGCGCCGCTCAGCGAGAACGACTTCCCGGAGCTCGAGCGGCGCATGCGCCGGATCCTGAAGAAGGGCCAGCGCTTCTACCGGGAGGAGCTTCCGGTGGAGGAGGGATACCGGCGCCTCGACGAGATGGGGGAGCCCTACAAGCGCGAGTACGCGGAGGAGCTCGTCGAGAAGAAGGGCCTCGATCGCTTGACCTTCTATCGTAACGGCCCCTTCCTCGACCTGTGCGAGGGTCCCCACGTCGACACCGCCGCCGACATTCCCCGGGATGCGTTCAGGCTGCGCAGCGTCGCCGGCGCCTACTGGCGGGGCGACACGAAGAACGTGATGATGACCCGCATCTACGCGTGGGCCTTCGCGGACCGCGAAGCGCTCGAGGAGGCGCTCAGGGCCCATGAGCTCGCGCAGGAACGGGACCACAAGCGGCTCGGCCGGGAGCTCGACCTCTTCACCTTCGACGACAGCGTCGGCCGCGGGCTGCCCCTGTGGATGCCCAACGGCACGGTGATCCGCGACGAGATCGAGAAGCTCGCGGTGGAGCTCGAGTTCAGGGCCGGGTACCAGCGCGTCGCCACGCCGCACATCGCCAAGAGCAGTCTGTACGACCAGACCGGACATCTCGCCCACTACCGGGAGAGCATGTATCCCCCCATGGAAGTGGTGGAGGAGACCCCGGAGGGGGAGACCGTCCGGGAGTCCTACATGCTCAAGCCCATGAACTGCCCCCACCACCACAAGATCTACGCTTCCCGGCTGCGCAGCTACCGCGAGCTGCCCCTGCGCCTGGCGGAGTACGGCGAGGTGTACCGCTGGGAGGCGTCCGGGGCGGTGTCGGGCCTGCTGCGCGTGCGCATGCTCTCCATGAACGACGCGCACATCTACTGCACCGAGGCGCAGACCCGGGACGTGTTCCGGGAGGTGATCTCCCAGTACGACGAGGCCTACCGCATCCTGGGCTTGAGCAACTACTACATCCGGCTCTCGCGCTGGGACCCCGAGGACCCCAAGGGCCGCGAGAAGTACGTCGATGCGCCCGAGGACTGGCGGCGCACGGAGCGCATCATCGCCGACCTTCTCGACGAGATGGGGGTGGACTACGTCGACGCGCCGGGGGAGGCCGCCTTCTACGGGCCGAAGATCGACGTGCAGTTCCGCACCGTGACGGGGAGGGACGAGTCGCTCTCCACCGTGCAGCTCGACTTCGCGGTGCCCCCGCGACTGGGGCTCTCCTACATCGGCGACGACGGCGCCGAGCACGTCCCGTACTGCGTGCACCGGGCGCCTTTCAGCACCCACGAGCGCTTCGTCGCGCTCCTGCTCGAACACTTCGGCGGCGCATTCCCCACCTGGCTCGCGCCGCTGCAGGTGCAGGTGATCACCGTCTCCGAGCACTTCCACGAGTACGCGTCGGGGATCGTCGCCCGGCTGCGCGGGAAGTTCGTGCGCGCGGAGCTCGCCTCGGAGAGCGACACCGTGTCGAAGAAGATCCGCGACGGCACGACGCGCAAGATCCCCAACCTCCTCATAGTCGGCGAGCGGGAGGCCGCCGCGGGCACGGTGACCTTGCGACGCTACGGCGTGAAGGCGCAGGCGACCCTGCCGCTCGACGTCTTCGAAGCCGCGTTGATGCAGACGATCGCGAAACGCTCGCTCGGGTTCGAGATGCCCTGAGGGAAAGAGATACCTCCGCCTGGGGCAAGGGGCCGAGCCCCAGGGGGCAGGCGGGGTATCGGGAGGTGGGGATGCCTCCGCCTGGGGCAAGGGGCCGAGACCAGCCACGGCCATCGGTGCCGAGGCGGCGTCGCTACGCGCCCGGCAAGGGGTCCGGTGAAGTTCAGCGAGCAATGGCTGCGGGAGGCGCCGCTGCGCGAAGGGATGCGCAGCGCGCCGCCCGGCACCCCGACTCCGCTGCCGCCGCGATCCGAGGGCTCGCGGGAGGCCGCCGGTGAGGGCTTCGAGGCGGCAGGGCGAGGGGGACGCCGCCGCCCCGGCGGGCGGGCCCCGTCCCAGATGACCATTCGGAAGTCGAGGTGCGGGGTTCGAAGTACTGGAATCAGGCGATGGATTCCCGCCCCCGATCGGGGTCGGGGACGAGCTTGCGCGGGAATGGCGGCTATGGGGATGGATTCCCGCTTCCGCGGGAATGACGGGAGAGGGCGCGGGAATGACGGGAGAGGGCGCGGGAATGACGGGAGAGGGCGCGGGAATG
>CAYFYD010000240.1:0-6503 GCA_964347195.1 uncultured Ectothiorhodospiraceae bacterium | reverse complement strand
TGGATTCCCGCCCCCGCTTTCGCCGGGGGCAGGCTTTGCGCGGGAATGACGGGAGTTGGTGCAGGAATGACGGGAGTTGACGCGGGAATGACGAGGTCGGATGTCCGGACGAGCGCCCGACATCGACCTCTGAATGTTCCTGGCTGCGGAGGCCGCGGAGCGGCAACAGGCGCCTGCTCCATCGACCGCCCGCGCGGGCGGGACGCCGGTTCCGGTACCGGGACGTGCCGGCGTTTTCCATCGACTGCGAGTCGTCGAAAGAGGGAAGCGGTCCGACACCTTCGCTCTCGGACCGCAGGGCCGAAACGGACATGGACGACTTCTTCGACATCCCGCCGAAGGGGCGCGTCGCCGCGGCCCAGGACCGGAGCACCCACGCGAGCACGCGCCCGGCGAGCCGGGACTCGCCGGCCTGCCCCGCCAGCAGCCGGTTGTAGAGCGCCACGAGCGCGAGGGTGGCGACGAGCAGCGTCACCGACATCGCGGCCGCGAGCGGCCAGTTGAAGAGGCGGTTGACCTGCCGTTCGATCAGCATGACGAAGGTGGTGTCGGAGAGCCCTCCGAGCAGGGCGGGGGTCACGAAGAAGCCGATCGCGAGGATGAAGACGAGCAGCGAGCCCGCGAGCACGCCCGGCAGGCTGAGGGGCAGGAAGACGAAGAAGAAGGCCGCGCTACGGCTGGCTCCGAGGCTGCACGCGGCGGAGACCAGGCGCAGATCGATGCGCCGCATCACCGCGTAGAGCGGCAGCACCATGAAGGGCAGCATCACGTGGACCATGCCGATGTAGACGCTCGTGCGGTTGTAGAGCAGCGTCATCGGCGCGTCCGTCAGGCCGAGGGCCATCAGGCTCTCGTTCACCAGTCCCTTGCGCCCGAGCACGACGATCCAGGCGTAGGTGCGCACCAGCAGACTCGTCCACAGCGGCAGGATGACCAGGAGCGCGATGACCCGGCGAAGCGTCTCGGACGAGCGCAGCATCAGGTAGGCGACCGGATAGCCGAGCAGGAGGCAGAGCACGCTGACCGTCACCGACAGCCACAGCGTGCGCACCAGGATCGCGAGGAGGATGTCGTCGGCGAAGAGGGCGCGGTAGTGCTCGAGGCTCCAGGTGTCTTCGCCGAAGCTCAAGCCCAGGATCCGGACGAGCGGAGCGATGAACACCGCGAGGAGCAGAAGCAGGGCGGGAGCGAGGAGCAGAGGGTTCAGCAGGCGCCCTCCCGGCGGGGAGGTGCGGACCGGCATGCCCCGGCCCTCCCCCGCGCGCGGCGCGACGGACGTTTCCTGCGTCATCCCTGCTACTCAGGCCGCCGTCACGATGAGCCGGCGCGGGAACTTCGTCAGTCGTTCGCAGCCGGCCCCGGTGACCACGATGGTTTCGGAGAGCCCGAATCCTCGCGCCAGCAGGTAGGTGTGAAAGGTCATGCCGGCGCGGAAGCGCCACTCGGCGGCGGGGCTCGCCTCGAGCGCTTCCCCGCCCGAGGGAGGGAGCAGGAGACCCACCGAGTAGAAGGTCTTGTTGGTGTAGCGTTCCACCAGCCCTTCTCCGAGGAGACGCGAGCGGTAGATGCGATCGGGGGTCGTCGCGGGCACGCCGGGCGCCACCGCGGCCAGGGCATCGTCCTGGATGGCGATCAGGCGATCGGTGAAGGCCCGCTCGTCCCGGGTCGCGCGCGCCACCTTGATCGGTCGCATGAAGCGGGCGTGGTAGTGGCGCACGCAGGGTATGGTCTCGAGCTGCACGGTGTCTCCCGCCGCCAGGACGCGGTCGGTGTAGCTGCCGTGGAGGTGCAATGCGCCTTCGCCGGAGGAGAGGACACCGGGGCCGGGGATGTCGCTTCCGGCCCGGATCATGGCGTCGCACACCGCGGCCGCGAGCCCGCGCTCGCTCGCGCCCGGCCGGGCCGCCCCCGCCGCTGCTTCCATCCCCGCCTCCGCACAGCGCGCGGCCCGCGTCATGAAGGCGAGCTCGCGCGGCGACTTGATGTAGCGCAGGGACCGGACCACGTCGCTCGCGTCCTCGAGCGTCACGCCCGGGAGCGCGGCGCCGAGTGCCTGATGAAGCGCCGCGGAGAGCGGCCATGCCGCGAGCTCGATACCGAGGCGCGCGCCGGGACCCACGAGACGCCGCACCATCTCCGCGCCGACCCCCACCGGATCGTCGGTGTCGCTCCAGGCGGCGTGCTCCCGGTAGGCGGCGGTGCGCTCGAGGTACCAGAGCTCGACATCGCGCAAGCAGACCACCGGGTCGCCGGCGGCAGGGACCGCCGCGAACTGGAACGAGGTGTAGCCGCGCGTGAAGAAGCCGGTGAGCCAGGTCACCGACTCGGGCTGAAAGAGCAGGACCCCGTCGAGGCCGCGGCCGGCGATCGCGGCCTGGACTCGCCCCAGGCGCTCCGCGTGCTCCTCCGGCGGGAACCAGGGCGCCACCAGGCCGGGGAGGCCAGCCCCCATGTCTCACCGACCTCCTGTTGCGGACGCCGGCACCAAAGCGCTTGGCGGGCGTACTCCCTCGAGCCACTTCGACAGGGTCATTGCATCGTCGTTCCCGCGATGGTCATTACATCGTCACTCCCGCGGAGCTCGTCCCCGACCCCGACCGGGGAGCGGGAACCCACGTCACTACCCTGCCTTCAGTGTCTCTCGGTCCGTGCAGCCACCCGCCGCGGCGTCTCGAAGCCCGCAGCTCACGAAGCCAAGGAGATATGTCGGCTCGCGGCCGCGCTCGCGCTGCTCTGGTCCATGCGGCGCCCGAGTCCTGTTCTCCGGGGCAGTCCGCCCCCGCCGGCGTGCGGCGGGGGCGGGAATGCCTACCTCATTGGAGGGTGAAGCGGTTCCACATTTCCTGGTTCCGCTCGATGTTGCTCTTGCCGTCGGGTCCGGACGAAGCCCAGAAGTCGGCGCTCAGGAACACCTGCTGCCGGAGGTTGTCGGGGTGCGACGGAAGGGCGCGGCCTTCGGCCTCGCTGAGATGGTCGAAGGCCTGGAGGTTCACCGGCCCGAGGGGCTGGATCTTCACCAGGGCGGCCTGGATCTCCGGGCGGGTGGCGAACTCGATGAACTTCATCGCGTTCTCGTAGTTCTTCGCGCCCTTCGGCACCATCCAGTAGTCGAACTGGATCAGGCCCTGGTTCCAGACGTAGTCCACCGGAGCGCCGTCCTTCATCAGCTTGACGATGCGCCCGAGCGTGGCCGCCGCCACCACCGCCTCACCGTCGACGAGGGCCTGCGGCGGCATCGCGGAGGCGGTGGCGAACTTCGCCACGTGCGGCCTCAGCTTGCCGATGCTCTCGTAGGCGCGCTCCATGTCGAGGGGATAGAGGTCCTCCGCGGAAACGCCGTCGGCGAGGAGGGCGTACTCGAGCGGCGGCACGACCCAGTCGCCCGCGTCGATCATGCGCGGTCCGGGGAACTTCTCGACGTCCCACACGTCGGCCCAGCTCATGGGGTGGTTGTCGGTGGTGAAGGTCTCGGTGCTGTAGGCGATCACCTTCGTGTAGAAGAAGTTGCCGATCCCGTGAGAGTGCACGACCTCGGGGACGATGTGCTCCATCATGCCCTGGAAGTAGTTCTCGTAGTCGAGCTCCTCGGCGAGGCCGTGGCGGGCGAGCACCAGGAGGTCGCCCGGCGTGATGCCGGAGACGTCCCACTCGGTGTTGCCGCTCTCGACCATGGCCTTGATCCGGGCGAGGCTGGGGCCGGTGGCCTCGATCAGCTCGATGCCGGTCTCCTCTTCGAAAGGCTCGAACATGGTCTCGCGCTGGGCGTCCTGGAACGAGCCGCCCCAGGATGCGACCACGACCGAGCCCTTGTCCTCGGCACCCGCCGCGCCGGCGCCCCATGCCAATGCCCCGGCAACGAAGATGGCCGGTGCGCGTTTCGCAAGGTTTCTCATCACTTGTGTCTCCCTCTGAATCGTTTCACTTCTCGACTCGCCGGTCCTTCATCAGGGTACGAGCGCTGAGGCTCGCAGATCCGGCGTGCTCTCTCCCGGCGGGCGGTGCGGCGTCGTTCGCCGTCACTCCCTCCGGGTTCCGCCGCTGCGCCGGGCGCCGGCCCGCACGGGACCGTGCGTCAGCCCCCGGCTCAGCTTCAGAAACTCCTGCAACATGGTACTCGCCTCGGTCGCGTCCTCCGCCTCGGCGATCAGCGCATCGACGTCCGCACCGTCCCCCGCAAGGAGGGCGCGGTTGCGTTCGAACCAGGCCGGCGCCTCCGACCGGGTGATCTCGAGATGGCCCTGCACGCCCCAGACCGGCAGGGTGCGGTGCCGCCACATCTGGTTCGGGCACCGGGGCGTGGAGCCCAGGACCACCATGTCGTCGTGGTCGTGGCGCACCTCGTCGTTGTGCCAGACGAACATCCTCACCCGGCGGCCGATCCCGGCGCACAGGGGATCGCGCCGCGCTTCCGCGCTCACGTCCAGCCACAGGTAGCCGACCTCGCAGTCCGGACGCCGGAACACCTGATCCCGCCCGCAGAGGGCGGAAGCGAGGATCTGGCTGCCGAAGCAGACGCCGAACATCGGGGTGCCCTTCGCCGCCGCCCGTCCGATGAACTCGTGCTCCCTCCGG
Organism: uncultured Ectothiorhodospiraceae bacterium; assembly: GCA_964347195.1. GTDB lineage: Bacteria > Pseudomonadota > Gammaproteobacteria > HK1 > HK1 > JAJEAD01. The sequence continues at coordinate 1,931 of CAYFYD010000240.1, read as the reverse complement.
ATCCAGTCGATGTCTTCGTACGCGCCACGGGGGCTTCCCGAGAGATACACCGCGTCGTAGCCCTCCGGTCCCTCCGGGCACTCCCCCCCGGCCGCCCAGCGTGTCTCCACCCGCCACTCCTCGCCCGCGAAGCGGTCCACGAGCTCGGAACGCGCGTCGGCGCGCGGCGTGTTGTTCAGCACCAGGAGTGTGGGACGGATGGTCATGGCTTCGCTCGCAAATGCAAGTGCGCCACGGCCGGATTCCCCTCGACCCTGGCGGTCGTCCCCTTCAGATCGCAGTATAGCGCCAAGACCCGGACCGGAGGAAAGCGGGATGGAACACGGACCCGACGATCCCGCGCCCCGTGCGCGGGCCTTCCTTGAGTGGGCGCGGGAGGCGGCGGTGCCGCTCGCCATCCCGCGCCACGATACGGACTTCGACGACCTCGCCTTCGTCGGAGACGCCATCGGCGACGCGAGAGTGGTGGCGTTCGGCGAGAACGCCCACTACCTGCACGAATGGAACCGCTTTCGCGCCCGTCTCTTCAAGTACCTGGTGCGCGAGCACGGGTTCAGCGTCTTCATCCTGGAGTCCGGCCTGGTGGAGGGCCGGCACATCCACGACTACGTCGACGGAAAGGACGTGCCGTGGGAGCGGGTCGTCGCCTCGGTGACCAACGGCTGGGGCGTCTGGGCGGAGCTGCAGGAGCTGATCGTCTGGATGCGCGAATACAACGCGGATCCCGGCAATCCGCGCCGCCTGCGCTTCTACGGCACCGACGGCAGCGGCAACTGGTCGCACGCCCGGATCGCCTTCGGCGCGGTCGTCGCGTTCCTGCGCGGCGCCGACCGCGAGGCGGCCGAGCGGGTCGAGAGGGAGCTCGGCGACGACATGCGCAGCGCCGACTTCGCCGGCCGGGAGCGCCTGGACCGGGCGGCATGGGACCGTCTCGTCGCGGGCAGCGCGCGCATCGTGAACCTCGTGGAGCGGCAACGCCTCGCCTGGCGGGAATCCGTCTCGGCCGAGGATTTCGATTGGGGACTCCGGAGTACACAGGTGCTGCACTACCTGATGCTCAACTTCGCGCAGACCGAGAGCGACTTCCGCGTCGGTTTTCGCACCTTCTGGAACGTGCGCGATGCGGCAATGGCGGAGCAGGTGCAATGGATCCTGGACCGGGAAGGCCCGGACGCGCGGGCGCTGATCGGCGCCCACAACACCCACCTCCAGCAGTATCCGGTGCGGGTGCAGCGAGCGACCTCGATGGGCGCCTACCTCGCCGAGCGCATCGGCCGGGAGAACGTGCTGTTCATCGGCGCGCAGAGCGCCTGCAGCGTGAAGGGGGAGGAGCCCCGGCCCGAATCCAACCAGGTGGTCTACGCACGAGTCGGGCCGGATTGCTACTTTCTCGACCTGCGTCGCGCGCCCCGCGAGGGGCCGGTCGCGGACTGGCTGCGCACGGAGCGCCCCGACCGCTCCAATCTGCGCTATCAGCCGGTCGCCCCGGGAAAGGCGTGGGACTGCTTCGTGTTCCATCGCCGGGTCTCCATCGCCGAGCCGCGGGTGCCGGACTCCATGCGGCCGGGCCTCGGTGAGCCCGACCCGGCGCGCTACGAGGGCTGCGTCGGGCGCTACGTGCTGCTCGGCTTTCTCGCCCAGCCGACCACCCTCGACATCACCCGCGAGGGCGAGCGGCTCTTCGCCGACGGCCGGGACGACACCAGCGGCGAGCTGTTCCCGCCCCGCCGGACCGAGCTTCTCCCGAGCGACGACGGCCGTTTCCTGTGGCCCGACTGGCCCGCGATCCTCGAGCTCCACGGGGCTCCCCGGGCAGAGCGGGTGACCATCGTCATGCCCGGGATGGGGACCTACGAAGGCAGGCGCAGCGACGCTTGAGCAGGGCTCTTCAAAAGTCGGCTTGACGGCTTCAGACTCCGAGCTTCGGGATT
>CAYFYD010000239.1:0-6506 GCA_964347195.1 uncultured Ectothiorhodospiraceae bacterium | reverse complement strand
ATCGCCTGATTCCAGTACTTCGAACCCCGCAACTCGACTTCTGAATGGTCCTGGACCCGTCGCCGGGCCGCGGCACGGGCGGGGAAGCCGGGCGGCCGGGCTGCGCCCGGCGGCGCTTCAGTCTTGCTCCGGCTCTTCCGCCATGAGGACGAACTCGGGGTAGGCTTCGATACCGAGCTCGGCCACGTCCTGCCCGAGGTACTCGATGTCGGGCGAGATGCGCGCACCCATCGTCCGGTCGATGGCCAGCCACACGAGCATGGACGCTCCGAACACGAAGATGCCGATGGCCACCACGCCGGTGAGCTGCACCAGGAAGTTGCCCCCCGCGGCGATGCACACCGCGAGCGTCCCCCAGATCCCGGCAAAGAGGTGGGCGGGGACCGCCCCCACCACGTCGTCTATCTTCAGGCGCTCCATCAGCTTGAGACCGAAGACGCATACCGCCCCGCCCACGGCGCCGATGATGACCGCCCAGTGGTGGTCCACGATGTCGGGTCCGGCGGTGATCGCGACCAGACCGGCGATCGCGCCGTTCAGGCCCGCGAGGAGGTCGACCCTGCCCAGAACGGGCCGCGACAGGCTTATCGCGGCCATGACGCCCGCGGCGGCGGCGAGATTGGTGTTCGACAGAATGTTGCTGATCGCGACCGCGTCGGCGGCGCCGCCCAGGGCGAGCTGCGAACCGCCGTTGAAGCCGAACCAGCCGAGCCACAGGATGAAGACGCCGAGCGTGACCGCGGGGACGTTCGAAGGTGGCGTCGGCTTGACGCTGCCGTCCTTGCGGAACTTCCCGCGCCGGGCCCCGACGACGATGGCGCCGGCGAGCGCGGCCCATCCGCCGGTCGAGTGCACGATGGTGGAGCCGGCGAAGTCCTGGAACCCCATGGCGGCGAGCCATCCTCCGCCCCAGGTCCAGGCGCCGATGACCGGGTAGATGATGGCGGTGAGCACCGCGATGAACACGAAGAAGGACCACAGCTTCACCCGCTCGGCAAGGGTGCCGGACACGATGGACGCGGTGGTCGCCACGAAGACCATCTGGAAGAACCAGTCCGACATCGTGGAGTAGCCGTTCTCGATCACGGCGGCGCCGGCCGTCTCGTCGCCGCCGAGGAGCGCCACCTCCTCGGCGGTGGTGCCGTAGAGGAAGGTGAGCGAGCCGAACCAGCCGCCTTCGTCCACTCCGACGTACATGATGTTGTAGCCGACGAGGTAGAAGGCGAGGCCGGCGATGGAGTACAGGCCGATGTTCTTGAGACAGATGACCGACGCGTTCTTCGTGCGCACCGAGCCCGACTCGAGCATCGTGAACCCCGCGCACATCCACATCACCAGGGCACCCCAGATCAGGAACGAGAAGCTGTTCAGGACGAACTGCGACTCGGCGTCGAGGGCGGCATGCGCCGGCGTCGGGGCGAACAGGACGAGCAGAATGGCGGCGGCGGAGGGGAGTCCGGCCGTGTAGCGGCGCCGTGCACCGGAACGCATGCCGAAGGACCTGGAATGACTGGTGATCACTGTTCACTTCCTCCCGGCATCGCTCGGATGTGCCGCGGGCGAGCCGGGCTCGCGCTTGCGGCGCGGAGGCGCACGGCGCACGGCGCACGGCGCACCTCCCCGGGAATCGCACTACCCCGGCCGCCGGCTGCCCCCCCGCGTCGACGCACTGTACACTACACCATTCATGGAGGAGGCGCCATGGGACATCGACTCTCCCGGATATACACGCGGACCGGCGACCGCGGCACGACCGGTCTCGCCGACGGGAGTCGGGTCGACAAGGACAGCGCCCGGGTCCAGGCGATGGGCGACGTCGACGAGCTCAACTGCTGCATCGCCGCCATCCTCGTGCGGGAGGTCGATGCTCCGGTGCGTGGTTGCCTGACGGATGTGCAGCACGCCCTCTTCGACATCGGCGGCGAGCTCGCGGTGCCGGGGGCGACGAGCGTCGACGAGCGCTACGTGAGGGCCCTCGAGGCCCGCCTCGACGAGTTCAACGCCGGCCTGGCACCGCTGAAGGAGTTCATCCTTCCCGGCGGCGGCGAGGCGGCGGTCGCCGCCCACGTCGCGCGCGCGGTGTGTCGCCGGGCGGAGCGGCGCTTCATCGCCCTCGCGCGCGAGGAAGCGGTCAACCCCGAGAGCCGCCGCTACCTCAACCGACTCTCGGACCTGCTCTTCGTGCTCGCCCGGGTGCTCGCGGTGGGCGGAGACGGCGAGGTCTACTGGCAGCCGGGCCGCCGGCGCTGAGCACCCACGCCCGATCCTCGCCGGCCGAAGCCGGGAGGGGCCGGGCGAGGGTGTGAGCGCATCGGGGGGCTCGACCCGACCGGCCGGATCGCGCGCGGCTCGCTCCGGGGACGCCGCCGAGCGCCCCGCCGGCGGGGAGGGCGGCCCTACTTCACCGCGCCCAGCGCGAGGCCCCGGATCATGTGCCGCTGGAGCAGGAACACGACGATGACCATCGGCACGAGCTGCATGAGCACCGCGCCGCTGATCGTGCCCCACAGCACGTTGTAGAGGTCGATCATCTTCGAGATCTGGATGGGCAGGGTGACCGCGGTGCTCTGGGTGATGTACAGCGCGAACAGAAACTCGTTCCAGTTGAACACGAAGGTGAAGATCGCGGTCACCGCGATCCCCGGCCCCGAGAGCGGGAGGATGATGCGGCCCAGGATCTGAAGCCAGCCGAGCCCGTCGAGGCGGGCCGCTTCCTCGATGTCCCGCGGCAGCTCGAGCAGGAAGCCGCGCAGGAGCCACACCGCGAAGGGCAGCCCGAAGCCGACGTAGATCACGATCATCCCGAGGTGGGTATCGATCAGGCCCAGGCGCTGGTACATCAGGTAGAAGGGCATCGCGATGACCACCGCCGGCATGAAGCGGAGCGACAGGATCACGAGCGAAGTCGTGTCCGCGCCTCTCATCCGCATGCGGGCGAGCGCGTAGGCGGCCATCATCGCGAGCACCATGGTGATGAAGGTGGCGGTGATGACGATGACCGAGCTGTTGACGAGGGCCTTGCCGAACTCGAAGCGCGCGAACGCCTCGACGTAGTGCTCGAGCGTGGGCTCGAAGAGCCATACCGGCACCTTGGAGTTGATGTCCACGGTCGGCTTGATCGAGGTCAGGGCGATCCAGTAGATGGGGGCGAGGTAGAGCGCGACCACGAACACCGCGGCCACGTCGAGCACCTTGCGCAGGGGCGAGCGCACCTCAGGCCTCCGCTTTCACCCGCGCCGCCTTCTCCTGCCGGTGCAGGATGCGCAGGAAGAAGATCACCACGATGTTGATCGCGATGACGATGAGGAAACCATAGGCCGCCATCACGCCGAGGCGGCCGGCCTGAAAGATGGTGTACGCGTTGACGCTCGCGAGCAGGGTCGCGGTACCGGGCCCCCCGCGCGTGATGACGTAGACGATGTCGAAGATGCGGATCGCATCGACGAGGCGTATGAGCAGGACCACGGTGATCACCGGCCAGATCAGCGGGATGACGATGCGGCGCAGGTAGCTCCAGCCGCGCACCCGGTCCAGGCGGGCCGCTTCCATCACTTCGGGCGAGATCCCCTGCATGCCCGCGAGCAGGATGAGGGTCACGAAGGGCGTCCATTGCCAGATGTCGGCGATCATCACCGCGATGAGCGCGGTATCGGTGCTGGTGTGCCAGGACCAGGCGCTGAAGCCGACTGCTTCGAGCAGGTAGTTCAGGACACCGGTCACCGGCTCGAACATGAAGCGCCAGGTGAGCCCCATCGCCACCGGGGTGATGAACACCGGGATCACGATGAGGGTGCGGAGCAGCCCCACTACGCGCGCCCGGGTGTCGAGCAGGAGCGCGAGGAGGAATCCGAGCACGAGCTGAACCGAGACCGTCACCAGGCACCAGACAGCGGTCAGCCGGATCGTCTTCCAGAAGGTGTCGTCGCCGGTCAGCAGGTAGTTGAAGTTGCGAAAGCCCACCCACTTCCCGATCTTGGGGTTGAAGAGATTCTCGACCCGAAAGGCCATCATCCCCGACCAGATGAGCGGGTAGACGGCGAGCGCGAAGAGGATGATCAGGGTGGGCAGGACGAGCAGCCAGGCGACGCGCTGCTCCCCGAGCCGGGAGGAGAGACTGCGCGCCGGCACCGCCGGTGCGCTCCGTCCGCAGAGAGGGGGCCTTCCGGCGCTTCGGGGCGGATGGGACATGGCTGGAGGCGCTCGCCCGGCGTCGTGCGGGAGTGCCCGCTATCGACCCGGGCGGAGCTTCCGCCGCAGATTGGCGAGCATGTCGTCGACCATGGCGTCGAGATCGTATTCGGGCCGCCAGCCCCACTCCTCGCGGGCGGCGGAGTCGTCCAGGGAGTTCGGCCACGAGTCGGCGATCGCCTGGCGGACCGGGTCGACCTCGTACTCGATGCGGAACCCGGGGATCCGCATCCTTATCGCCTCCGCGAGCTCGGCCGGCGTGAAGCTCATGGCGCCCACGTTGAAATCGGCGCGGTGGCGCAGCGCATCGCCGTCCGCTTCCGCCAACTGCATCATGGAGAGGATGGCGTCGGGCATGTACATCATGGGAAGGCGGGCGTCCGGCTCCAGGTAGCAGGTGTATCGCTCTTCCAGAATCGCCCCGTAGAAGATGGCCACGGAGTAGTCCGTCGTCCCGGCGCTGGGTTCGGTCACCCAGCTCACGATCCCGGGAAGCCGCATGCCGCGCACATCGAGCCCCAGCTTCCGGAAGTAGTAGTTGCCCATCAGCTCGCCGAAGACCTTGGAGATGCCGTAGGTGGTGGTGGGCTTCTGGACGGTGTCGTTCGGGGTGTCGTCCCTCGGGGTCTCGGCGCCGAAGGCCGCGATCGAGCTGGGCACGATGACCCGCTCGAGGCCCTGCTCCACCGAAGCTTCCAGCACGTGATGGAGCCCTTCGAAATTGACCTGCCAGGCGAGCGCCCGCTCCTTCTCGGCGAGGGCGGAGAGGATCGAGCCGAGGTGGTACAGGGTGTCGATGCGGTGCTCCTCGAGGGTGCGGCGCAACTGCCCGTAGTCCCGCACGTCGACCGAGGTATGGGGACCCGAGGCCCGGACATCGGCCGGCAGGGGAGTGACGTTCCCGGCGGCGACGACATTGTCGTTCCCGTACTTCGCCCGGAGCGCGGGCACGAGATCGGAGCCGATTTGTCCGGCGGCGCCGGTGACCAGGATCCTCTTCACTTCGACAACCTCCGGTATCGCTACCGATGGATCTCCGGCTTGCCGCGTACTCTGATCCGCCACCGCAGGCGCTCGGTGCCCCGAGCGCGGGGGCGTCCGAAGGGGCTGTCCAATGGTTCCAGCCGCAGCATGGGGTCTACCGGAGAGTCGCAACGGAGGAGATCTTATCTCGAAATCGAGAGGAAGCCGCCCGCCTGGCCAGGAACATTCAGAAGGCGATATCGGGCGCTCGTCCGGGCGTCCGAGCCCGTCCTTACCGCACCCCCTCCCCCCGGCCCGCCTGGCCCGAGGCGTCGGGCGCCACCGCTCAGCGTCCGGCGGCCGCGGGCTCGACCCGAGTGCGGTCCGGGCTCTCATGCGACGCGCCTTCGGCCCTTTCGCGGCGACCGCGAGCCGCGTCGCCCGGTGGGCAACCGGGTTTGGACGCCGCCGCCCCTGCCGTCTTGACGGAGATGGGTTATGGCCATAAGGTTTCGGTTATGGCCACCATGACCATCAGATCGACCTATTCGCTGGATGTCGAAACCGTGCGCGCGCTGGAGGGACTGGCGCGTCGCTGGAAGGTGTCGAAGTCCGAAGCGTTGCGGCGAGCCATCCGCAGCGAAGCGCAACGGCAGCCCGACGAAGAGAATGAAGCGCTGGATGCGCTCGACCGTTTGCAGGCATCGCTGCGCTCGCGCAAGGTCGATCTCGCCCGGTGGGAGCGGCAGGTGAAGACGGAGCGGCGCGCGGTCGCCCGGCGCATTGCCTCCGAAACGCGATGATCCACCTGGATACGAGCTATCTCATTCGCGCACTGGATCCGGGATCTCCCGAAGACCTCGAGCTGCGGGAGTGGATTGGAGCAGGTGAAGCTCTGATCATGAGCACGGTCGCCTGGGCGGAGCTCCTGTGCGGCCCACTTGGCGGCGCCGAGTCGGAGTTGGCTACCCGGATTGTCGGGCGTCGCCGCGACTTCACACCGGAGCACGCGGTGACGGCCGCGCGATTGTTCAACGAGTCGGGTCGGCGGCGCGGATCGCTGATCGACTGCATGATTGCGGCTTCCGCGCTTGCCGACGGCGCGCGCATCGCGACGACGAACGAAGCGGACTTCAGCCGCTTTGCACAGTCCGGGCCGGAGATGGCATGAGGCGCCGCCGCCGCGGCTTCCGTTCCCGCTACTGCAAGAGCTCGGCACCGAGCGGACCATGCGCTCGAGGGTTGCCGGGGCCATCCCGAAGTCGGAGACATCCCACTGATCCGCCCTGTCTTCCAGCGGCGGGACCGGTCATCCCGCTTTACAACCTCGGGCCGCTGCGATGGTGGTCTGTCGC
>CAYFYD010000238.1:0-6508 GCA_964347195.1 uncultured Ectothiorhodospiraceae bacterium | reverse complement strand
CCTGCCGGGGTGTCGATGCTTCCCTCGACCTCGCCGAGCGGGGAGCGGGAGTCCAAGCGCGCTGGCCGAACACGGATGCGGCTGCCCGGGAGCCCTTGCCGAGAGCTTCCGGCTCGGCACCGGACCGGCGGCGATCCTGCTGCCCGCGGCGAATCTCGGCATCCCCCCCGCGGTGCTGGTGGCGGAGGAGCGCTACGGACTCTCCACGCCGGTTCTGGTGTGGTGTTCCGGAATCAGGTATCCAATATGTCGATCCCCTCGCGCGGGCGGGAGTGTCCCTTCGACCCCGTCATTCCCGCGGACCTTCGACCCCGTCATTCCCGCGGAAGCGGGAATCCAGTGCTTCCGCCGGAATCCCGCGCCCCTTTTCTCACCGGGGAGGAGTCGACGGTCGCACCGGGAGGATGGATCACGCGGCGGAGTGCCGCCCGCGTTGCGGGAGCTCGCCCCACGGACCGGTGAAGCCGGGGGTCGAGGGCTGCCCGGGGGCGACCACGGACGAGACGAAGGCCTCGTCCTCCTCATCGAGACGCTGCTCGACCGCGCGGACGTAGTCCGTCCACTGGGAGGCGGTGCGCGGCCCGGCGACCGCGCTCGTCACGTCGGCATGGTCGATGGCCCAGCGGGTCGCGAAGTGCGCCGGCACCACGCCGCGCCCTTCGGCGTGCTCCGCGACGCGCCGCGCCGCATCGGCCGCGGCGTCGTGAAACTCCACCTCCGAGAAACGGGTATCGCCTCTCGTCCCGCGCGCGTCCTTCCCGGCCGCGCCGCGGTACTTGCCGGTCAGCATTCCGCCGGCGAGCGGGCTGTAGACGGCGACACCGATGCCGAAGTGGCGGGCGGCGGGAAGGATCTCGATCTCGGCGACCCGGTTCAGGATGTTGTAGTAGGGCTGGCAGACGACCGGCGGCGGCACCCCGAGCCGCCGGCAGCGATGGACCATGTCCGCCATCTCCCAGCCCGCGTAGTTGCTCACGCCGAAGTGGCGCACCTTGCCTCCCGCGATGAGCTCGCCGAGGGTTTCCACCGTCTCGTCGAGCGGGGTTCCCGGGTCGGGCTGGTGAAGGTAGTAGACGTCCACGCAGTCGATCTGCAGGCGCTGGCGGCTCCCCTCGATCGCTTCCGTCATCGCGCGGCGCGCGAGTCCCCCCGACTCGCCGCTCGCCGCGCCGACCTTGGTCGCCACCACCCAGCGGTCCCGGTCCGGGGCGAGCGCGGCTCCGACGATGCGCTCGGACTCGCCGTCCGCATACACGTCCGCGGTGTCGATGAAGTTGACGCCGGCTTCGCGCGCCGCGCCGATGATGCGATGCGCCTCTTCGCGCGGCGTCTGTCCTCCGAACATCCAGGCTCCGAGGCAGAGGACCGATACCTCGAAGCCGGCGAGTCGGCGGTACTCCATCTGTGTCGTCTCCCTTCCGTCCGATGCGGATCCTCACGGGCGGAGTCGCCGGTTACAATCCCCCGGGCGCGCAAGGCCGGGCCGAAACCGGATCCGGACCTCCACCTCGGGCGCGGCAACCGGGAGGGCCAAGCGCATGCCTGGAATCGAAAAGGTGGATCACCTCATCGAGCTCGACGCCCATGCGGGCGAAGAGCCGGGGATCCGCGGCGGCGGGCAGTCCGCCGGCTACGAAGCACATCCGTGACGCCGGCCTCGCGGTACGCTTCCTCGCCCGCGGCAGTGCAAACGAGGGACCGCGACCGGTGATCCGCCCTTGCCGGCCCGGCGAGCGCTCGCGCATTCACTTCATCGTCAACGACGCGGCGCTCGCCTACCGCGGCGTCATTCCCGACGACCGCTGGCACGAGCCGTACATGAGCGAGGACGAGCTCGACGCGGAGATAGCAGCCGGAGTCCGATTTCTCGGATGGTATGCGCCCGGAGACGTGCTTCTCGGCGTCATGGGCGCGCAGGACGTGCAGGACGTGACCCTGATCCGCCACGCCTACGTGTTGAGCGCAGAGCGCCGCCGGGGCATCGGTTCGGCCCTGATCGCATCCCTGATGGAAGGGACGCAGTGCCCGCTCCTGGTGGGGACCTGGGCGGCGGCGGCCTGGGCGATCGCCTTCTACGTGCGGCACGGATTTCGTCTCGTGGCGGACACCCCGGCCCTGCTGCGGCGCTACTGGACGATATCCGAACGCCAGATCGAGACCTCGGTGGTGTTGGCGGACCGGCGATGGTTCGATACGAGAGGGCAGGGAGCGGAATCCGGCACCGGGTAGGCGCCGGCTTCGGCTCGCAACCCCGGGCGCCTGCGCCTCGACTACCCGAGGGTGACGGGACGGCGCCCGATCCTTGCTCCCGGCGCGCGCGGCCGACCGAGAGCCTCAGCGCAGACCTTCGACCAGCGGCGCCAGCGCTTCGATGCCGCTCGCCCCCGGAGGATCGATCAGGCTGAGGGTGAGGAGATCCGTGCCTATCGCCTCGAAGCCTCTCGCGAACTCGATCAGCTCGTTCACGCTTCCCGCACGGGCTTCCCGGGTCATGCCGTCCTGTACCAATCGGGCGATGCCGTCTGCGTCGGCGAGCGTGCCCTCGGCATCGAGTGCCACGGTCACCGCAGCACCTCGCTCGAGCGTTCCGTGGTCTCGACCGGCCGAGCGGCAAGCCGCGTCAATGGCTTGGAAGCACTTCGCCACCTCGCCCGGGCCGAGGTGGAAGTCGGCGTCGTAGATGTCCGCGTACGTTGCCGCGAGGCTCAGCATCCGGGGCCTCTGGCCTCCGATCAGAATCGGCGGCCCCTCCGGGCGCGGTCCGCGTGGCGTGATCTCGCAGTCGCGAGCCGAATGGAATCGTCCCTGGAAGTCCACGTGCCCCTTGCGGAGCAGGGCGGAGATGATCCGCAGCGCTTCCTCCAGCCGCCCCACCCGCCGGTCGAAAGGATAGCCGAATGCGCGATACTCCGGCTCGTGCCAGCCGGCGCCGATGCCCAGCACGAGGCGGCCTGCGCTCACCTCATCCAGGGTGACCGCCATCTTCGCGAGCAGGGCCGGGTTGCGGAAGCTGTTGCAGGCAACGAAGGGGCCCAGCTCGATGCGCTGCGTCGCCTCCGCGAGAGCGGCGAGCACCGTCCAGGCCTCCCAGATTCCGCGGGTCTCCCCGGCCGGCATCTCCACCTGCACGGCGTTCTCCGGCGGCGAGTCGCGGAAGAGCAGGTGGTCGGGCACGAACAGCACATCGAAGCCGATCCCCTCGGCTACCTGCGCCATTTCCCGGAGGTCCGACCAGCGCGGGGTTCGGCCCTCGGCCAACACCCCCGCGCCTATCTGTAGCATCAGTCCCAGCTTCATTGCAGACTCCTTCGCTTCACGCGTCGCGCCGGCGATGCTGCCTTGGCGCTCCGATTGTGGCATCCCCCTTGCGGAGGAGGGAATGCGTGCCGGAGAGCGCTTCCTTCACGGGATCAGTCAGCCGGATGAACTGCCGGTTCCCGAAAACTGATTCTTGAACACCGGGAGTCGGGGGTGCTGGCCGGTGGACTCGCGCGCGCCGGCGCTGTTTCGGCGGGACGATTCCGAGTGGACACGCTGCGCCGCTGCGCTTCCCGCGCCCGCGGGGTTTTCAAATCCGGGCGGACTGCGCGATCATCGCGCGTCAGGCCATAACGAGGCGCTTCGGGTGGAGCGCGCCATCGGGAGGATGGGATGAAGGCAGCCGTGTTTCGGGGAGTGGATCAGCCGCTCACCATCGAAGAGGTCGACGTGGCCGAACCCGTCGGGCACGAGGTGCTGGTGAGGGTCGCCGCCACCGGCGTTTGCCACAGCGATCTGCACATCATCGAGGGCCTCTACCCGGCTCCCTCCCCCAGTATCCTCGGGCACGAGTCGGCCGGCGTGGTGGAGGCGATCGGGGATCAGGTCGGCTACGTGAGCCCGGGGGACCACGTGATCTCCTGCCTCTCCGTCTTCTGCGGTCACTGCGAAGCCTGCGTGACCGGCCATCTCGTCAACTGCGAGCGCCCCGAAGACGTGAACCGCGGCCCCGGCGAGGCGCCGCGCCTGAGCCAGAACGGTGACGTGGTGCACCAGTTCTACAACCTCTCCTCGTTCGCCGAGTACATGCTCGTGCACGAGCATGCCATCGTGAAGGTTCGCGAGGACATGCCCCTCGACCGCGCCGCCCTCATCGGCTGCGGCGTGACCACCGGGGTCGGCGCGGTGCACAACACCGCGAAGATCGAGGTCGGCAGCACCGTGGCGGTCATCGGCCTCGGCGGCGTCGGGCTCTCCGCGGTCAACGGTGCCGCGATCTCGGGCGCGGGGCGCATCATCGCCATCGACACCGTGGGGTCCAAGCTCAATCTCGCCCGGCACTTCGGAGCGACCGACGTCATCGACGCTTCCCGGGAAGATCCCGTCGAGGCGGTCCGGAAGATGACGGGCCAGGGGGTGCACTACTCCTTCGAGGCCATCGGCCTCAAGCGCACGAGCGAGCAGGCCTTCGAGATGCTGCGATCCGGCGGCACCGCGACCGTGATCGGCATGATCCCGGTGGGCCAGAAGCTCGAGATCGACGGGGAGAGCCTGCTCTTCGAGAAGAAGCTGCAAGGCTCCAACATGGGCTCGAACCGCTTCCGCGTCGACATGCCGCGCTACGTCGACTTCTATCTCGCCGGCAAGCTGCATCTCGACGAGATGATCACCGCCCGCGTCCGCCTGGAAGAGATCAACGAGGCGTTCGCCGCGATGAAGACGGGCGAGGTGGCGCGCAGCGTCATCATGTTCGACTGAGCTGGGAAGACGGCGAAGGGGCGCAAGCGGCCACATGAGGCCGTCCCCCTGACTTGGGAGCGCCGTCTGATTCACTCGCCACCCCGCCGGCTTCTCGCCCCGTCACCCGGCTGCGTGTCCGTCTTCCAACTTCGACTTAGGACTTTGTTAGATTTCCAACTTCACCTTGGATGCAACTCATGGTTTCAGTCACTGTGGAACTCGTTTCGATGTAGCGGCGGGACGTCCATCATGGAAATACAATTTTCGTCGCCCTCCTTATCCGATCTCCTTCCGACGCCCGCGCTTCGCCGCTGCGGTTCTGGATTCGGGCCACCATCGACAGTCCACCGCCGGTGTCGATGACGTAGCGCGTCGTGTCGCCCACGTAGACGCACTCGCGGACTACACCCGAGAGCACCGTGCCCAAGGCCAATTCATGCTGTCGCGGACGGCGTTTGTGAACCCCGGGTGGCGCCCTCATTCGCCCTGCTCACCCCTTGGTTGCAGGCATTCCGGGTCGCCGAGCGCCCCGAATCGTCCATTGGAGCCCTCCCCCCGGCCCCGAAGCACAGGTCGAGACGCAGCATGAAATGCCCCTGGCACCGTGCCCGGTGCCGTCGCTTCGTCGACGATGCGCAACTTTTCGGGGCGCACGACCAGATGGGTCCGTGCGCCGGACTGGATCGCCACCGAGCGCCCGCCTGGATAGCGGCCCCACGCTTGGCGTACGCCCTGACGCCTACCCAGGATTCACCTTCCGATCCCGCGCGACGTGCAGCGCCTCGATGGCGCGCATCTGACCCGCATCGGCCGCGGCGTTGAGCGCTGTTCGTCCATCCGCAGCCTGCCTGCGCATAAACGTTCACGCCCGCGCCGAGCAGATCGAACGCGAGCGACCGCGCGCTCAATGCGAGCCGCGCTTGTGCAGCCGATGAGCCCCCACGTCGAACACCTGCGCGAGCATGCGCTGATACCACTTTGGATCGGCGCGCTCGGCCTCCCTGATGCCCAACGCCGTGACTAGTTCGTCATGACACATCGCATCGAGCACGCGGAGCGCCGGCGGCTCGCGCGCCTCGATTTCCAGCCGCATGACTTCGAGATCGGCCAGTGCCGCATCCGAAATCGTGCCGCCCTGGCGTAGCATCTCCTTCTCGAGGCCGATGAAATCGCGCGCCAGCTCGCTGTGAAGCCGGGCGAACTTCGCCGGGCGAAGTACCACCTCCACCGCCCCGGCAACCGCCACAATCGCCGCAGCGCCAATGGCCCACGCCTCATCGAGATCGGACAACAACACCATGACCGCGCCCGATCCCGATATCGCCGTTATCAACGCCCCGAGATTGTGCACCGCGTCCAGGAACCGCTCGCGCCGCCGGTGATAGCGTACCGAGCGCCGTACCCCAAAGAGCAGATTCCAATGAGGATCGGCCAACCCGATAGCTGCGCTGCAATCCGATTCACCGTGACGACTTGTCATCTTTCGGGCGCCCCGGCGGTTTCGCGGGAGGCTTCAGCGTGTCCGAGACTTTCCGAATGGGTGCGCCGCGTTCCCCTGACCTGACCGGCCTGGCTGGCGGCGTTTTCCCCCCGTGTCGTTTTTCGGCCACATGCGACCCTTTCCATACGTAGTGTAATCCCTACTCTATCCCCCGCCTGTGTCAGGAGCAAATCAGTCCGTCCGGTGCTCAGGACCATCTTGTTTTCCGTCATAATCAATTGATTTCAAATACAAAACGAGCTCATTCAGACTGCCGCTGGAAGACGAGGCGAATCAGTGGGATGTCTC
>CAYFYD010000237.1:0-6533 GCA_964347195.1 uncultured Ectothiorhodospiraceae bacterium | reverse complement strand
CCTCGCGCCCGAGCGCAATCAGTACATCGGCCTGCTCGCGCGTCAGATACCCCTTCGCCTCCCAACCCTTCGCGCTCTGCCACTCCCCCACCGCCTGTCGCGTCTTCGGCCCGAACGCCCCATCCACCGGCCCCGGCGAGAATCCCATCCCCGCGAGCCCTCGCTGAATCAGAGCCCGCTCCCCGCGCCCCAAACCCAACTCCGCCTCTACCGCCTCCGCGCTCTCGGATGGCAGCCGAACCACCCCCTCCCCGACTCCCGCCACCACGGCCTCATCCCCCTCCAGCACCGGACGCCCCGGAAAGACGCCCCCCGCCCCCGCGCTCGCCAGCACCGCCTCGACCGTCCCCCGCAGTGAGGCGTCCTGATGGCGCCGGTGGGCGCGCCACGCCGCGCGCGTCATGTGGCGGTCCAGGTACTCCTTCGCTTCCCCCGCGCTCACCTCCCCGTCTCCGTCGCGGTCTCCCCGACCGTACAGCGCATCCAGCAGATGGTGGGTGAAGATGCCGTGCCCCGCCTCCTCGTCCCACGAGGCGATCTGGGTGCCGCTCGCGGCGGTGAGCACCGTCAGGCCTTTCCCCACGCCTTCCGGCAACTCGGGGTTCATGAACACCGGCGAGGCGGACTCGATCAACGTCCCCCCGCCGCTCCCGCCCGAGAAACAGGCGTCGAGAAACACCCGCACCGAGCGCGCTCCCTCCAGACGCACCAAGTTCGAGTACAGAAGCTCGAGGGGATAGCCGTCGCTCTCCGCCCTCCGGGGAACCACATCCACCGGAAGGAGATAGCCGCGCCCGTCCTGTTCCCCCGGAACGCCGTGGCCCGAGTAGTACACCACCACGTCCGCTCCGGCATCGGGGTCGATGAGGCTCCACACATCGCTGCGCGACTCGTTGCGTGCCCCCAGCGCGTCCAGCATCTCGTTGCGGTCGGCGTCGCGCAGGTCGATGACGTTGTCCGGGTCGAAGCCCAGCACGTCGAGCACGTAACGCAGAAAGGCGTCGGCATCGCGGTGGGCGAAGGCCACGTCCGGCACGTCCCGATGCTCGTACTCTCCGTTGCCGATGATCACCGCCACCCCGTGTGGGTCGCGTACCTGCGCCCCGCCGGCATCGGCAGGCAGGCAACAAACGAGAGCGAGAGCGGTACAGGCGGCCACACTGCGCGCGAGCGGAGCCCGAACCCGCCGGGGCGCCGCGGGATGCGGCCCGGAGCCCGAGGGTCGGAGCAGGACGGTCACTGGATCATGGCTTGCGGCAGGTTGGCGCAGGCGGGTGCCCTCCGGGCTACCGGTGGACCCGGTAGGGCAGGAAGATCACCGCCATGCGCGCCGGGTCCCGGCCGGCCAGGGCGCCGAAGAAGCCGGAGCCTTCCACCGCTCGGTTCATGGTGTCCGACAGGTTGGTGCCTGCCTCGGGGGCCAGGGCGGCGAAGTCGATGGGCCTCGGCTTGGCCACGACGATGAACGCCTCGTGGTCCTCCTCGTTGCCCGGCTCGGGCAGCGGGACCGAGAGAATCGATCCTTCCCCGGACCGGGGCAGAACCACCACGTTCCCGGCGCCGATCGGCAGGCTCTTCCGCGTTCCCCGGGGATAGAGCCGGACCACCTTGCCGTCCGCCCCCCAGGCGAAGACCCCGAGATGGGCCGCCTCGTCGCTGCGGATCTCGATCGACATCGGCTCCATCGCCTCGTAGACCGGCTTGTCGAGACGCGCGGTCACCGCCGGACGGATGATGGCGCCCGTTGGCGTCACCCGTGCGGTCAAGCGCACCGCCACCCGGTCATTCCCGCCGGCATCGCCTTCCGGCAACGCATAGCTGAATCGTTCCTCCACCGTCAGGCCCTTGCCGAGGGCGTGGGAAAGCACCTCGACGGCGTCGGCCTCGCTCGCCACCTCGATCACCTTCGGGGGCGGCAAGTCGAGGGCCTGGGAGATCACCCGGGCGCGCGCCAGGTTTCGCGCCCCGCGCTCGGCCCCCCGTCTGTCCAGGCGTTCGGAGAGCACCGCCTCGGCTACCGCTTCGTGGAACCGGCCGGCCGGGGAGGACACGCCGCCGCTCGCGAGGCCGGGGGGGAGGGAGGAGAGCGGGATGTCCTCGGCCGCGCCGGGAAGAGGCCGCGGCGGGAGCGATCCGCTTTCCTCGGCCCAGAGGTGGGCTTCCACGCCCACCCACTCGACGCCGGAACGCTGATGACCCCGGACGCTCCCGCGCAGGCGGTAGACCGGCGTGTCCGAATCGGCCTCCGGCGCAGTTGCGAGCACCTCGGCGGCCCGAGCCTGCCCGCTTGCCCGCCTGACCACCTCCTCCATCCGTCGCATCACCTCCTGCTCCAGACGGCGGGAGATGAAAGCGCTGATGTCGGTCTGCGCGCCGGTCGTTGCGTCGAGGAGCCGTGTGCTGCCCAGGCGTCCCGGCGTCGGGGCGTGACCAACGACCTTCCGGGCGATCTCGGCGATCAGGAGATCCCGGTACTCGGCTTGGTCCGACCATGGGAATCGGGCACTGCCCCGGCTCTGGATTCTGCCCGTCTCCACCCGGATGCCCGTACCCGAACACCGAAGGGTGACACCTTCAGGTCGGGACTCGGTCGTACACATGATCTCCGTGTCGGCCTGCATCTTCCGCAGCAGGGCCTCCGGATCCGTGGGGTGATAGAACTCTTCCAGGCTTTCGTA
The DNA here is from genome assembly GCA_964347195.1 of uncultured Ectothiorhodospiraceae bacterium. Classification (GTDB taxonomy): domain Bacteria; phylum Pseudomonadota; class Gammaproteobacteria; order HK1; family HK1; genus JAJEAD01. Next base: position 3,855 of record CAYFYD010000237.1, on the reverse strand, counting down.
GACCTTTAGCAGGCTCTCACGGGCGAGCAGCGTCACGCTGCCCCCCGCAGAGTCATGAAGGGCGCTGAGAAGCGACTCGTAGAGCCGGCTGCCCACCGCTCCGGGCAGGTCGAGCGGGCGGATGGCGACGTGCGAACCGGGAGGGATACCGTCCAGCAGGTCTTCGGCGAGCGTGACCGCGGGCGGCGGATGCCGCCCCCCATTGTCGCCCTGGTCGCCGTCCGTCGCCTGCGCCAGGGTTGTCGCCAAGGCCAGCGTCAGTCCCGCGGCGGCGGATGGCGCCCCTCGCATCAACCGCTTCGTGCGCATTGCAGGGACGACACCTCGTGGCTACCGGGATGAGGCAGTGCGGTGGCAGCCCGGCACCGCCGCATGAGAATGGGTTGGTGGAGGGGCAGGCCTGTCTTCCTCTGGAAACTCCAGCCTCGCGCGAAGATAGGTCGGCATGGGGTGGTTCGCAAGCTCGACGGCAAGGCGACCGCGAGTTGCCCCCGCTCCCGCCAACGCAACGCCGTGCGATTTCACGAAGCGACTTCGCGGTGTTTCCAGTGGTCCGAGGGCCTGAGCGAGGCGGATCTTCAGGCGTTGGCGGGAGTTGCCGGTGAGCCGCCCTCGCTACCGGGCGCAACACGAATCCGGCGCGCCCGGCATCCGCCCGCACCTTGATCGGCAGTCTTCAGCTTGCGATACCGGGGCGAGCTTCGGAAAATCGCGGCCTGAGCCTTCCATTGATCCTCCTGCCAGCAGCACTTGGACGGCTCGTGAAGAGCGCACGGGGGAGAAACCGGATGAAGGCGCACGGGGTCGAGACGAGGAAGCCATCGACGAGCGCGCCCGGTCCCCGGTCCCGCGGCTTCCGGCTCTCAGTGCTCGCGGCGCTCCTCGTCGTCATCGGTGGGCTACCGGCGCTCGATCGCGCCCTCGCCGACGATTTCGAGCGGCTTCTCAGGGATGCCGAATCCGAAGGGACGGTGCCGGCACTGGTCACCGGATGGCACGCCGTTACCGGCGACTCGGTGCCTCAGGGGAGCAGCGGCGAGGGCTCGACGGCGATCACCGGAGACGAGTTCGTCAGGGAGCTCCAGGGGGTCTCCGCAGGCCTCTCGGTGACCAGACGCTACGAGAACTTCCCGGTCCTCGCGATGGAGATGGACGTCGCCGCGCTCCGGGCAGCGAAGGCCCATGGGAGCGGCGTCGAGATCTGGGAAGACCCGGTGCTCATGCCGCAGCTCGCGGAGAGCGCGCGCCTGGTCGGCGCGCCGGTGGCGTGGCGCAAGGGTTATGACGGCAGGGGTCTCGCGGTCGCGGTCATCGACGACGGCGCCGACACGCGCCACCCCTTCCTCGTGCGGCGCACCGTCTTCGAGGCCTGCTTCTCCGACCTCTGCCCGAACGGCGCTTCCCGGATGATCGGCAGGGGTGCCGCCTTTCCCGCCGGCTCGCACGGCACGCACGTCGCCGGGATCGTCCTCGGCGGCTCCCCGGACGAAGACCTCGCCGGGGTGGGGCCGGGATTGCGGCTCATCATCATCAATGTCGCCAACCGGCGCCGCCCCGGGCTGAGCGGGCAGAACGTTCTGGCGGGGCTGGACGTGGTGCTCACCCTCGCCCGGCGATATCCGGGTGTCATCGGCGCCGTCAACATGAGCCTCGGTGCGCCGCGGGACGAGCCAGGACGTTGCCGTTCGCGCATCTGGGACTTGGCGTCCCGCCTGTTCCGTCGCGCCGGTGTGCCGGTGGTCGTGGCCTCGGGAAACGACTCCGAGGAGGATTGGGCGGCGCCGGTCAGCTTCCCCGCCTGCATCGAGGGATTCATCAGCGTCGGCGCGGTCACCAAGTCGAAGCGAGTGACGTCCTTCTCCAACAGCGGGCCGACGCTGGACCTGCTGGCCCCCGGACAGGACATCCGATCGTCCGTCGTCAAGAGCTCCGGCGACGGGCTCGAGCGTGGATTCGAGGAGTTCGACGGGACTTCCATGGCCGCCGCGCACGTCGCCGGGGCCATCGCGCTGCTGAAGCAGGCCGCACCGGAGAGCTCGGTGGCGGAGCTTCTCCGGGTGCTCGAGCGCACAGGCCTCGAGGTCCGGGATCGGCGCAACGGGATCAGGGCCGAGCTGATCGCGATCGGTCGGGCCATAGATGACCTCCGGCCCGCCACCGCGGTCTCACCCCTGCCGCCGGTGCCCTATCTGACCCTGGAGCCGGGACCGGCACCCGCCCCGAAGGAGGAGACAGGAGAACAATGGAAAGCCATCACCGGGTAATCGCCGGGGCAACGGCGGGCCGCCGCTCCGGGCCGCTGGGTGCCGCCGTGCGCTGGGCATCGTGCCTGGCACTGGCGGGCCTGCTGGCGGCTTGCGTAGTGCAGTCACCGGCGGTACCGGAGCCGGAGCCCGCTCCAGAGCCGCCAACGGAGAACGAAGACGGATGGAACGCCGTTACCGGTTAGCCGGGTTCGCCGCGGTACGCCGCGCCAGGCTCCGGGACATCGCCCTGCGCCGTGCGTCGTGCCTGGCTTTGGCGGGCTTGCTGGCGGCCTGCATTCCCTTCGGCGACCCGGCCGAGGGAGAGGAGCAGCACGCTCACGAAGTGCCGGAGAAGCTGCCGGTCATCGCCAACCTCGCGGTCGGCGGCGGGGTGGGGGGGGAGAGCGAGGACGCCATCGCCGCGGTGACGGCGCGGGTGATGGAGCGCCTGAAGGCGACGATGCAGGCCGAAGACCTTGCCGCGGTTCGGACCTTCAGCTTCTTCCCGGCTATCGCACTCACCGCCGACCCGGAGCTGATCATGCGGCTCCTCACGATGCCCGAGGTGGAGTCGATCGAGCGGGACCACGAGCTTCGGCCCCTGCCTTGGGGCGATGTGCCTTCCGGGACGGACCTGCTGCCGCCCGAGTCGACTCCGTCCTTCGAGTTGAACCTGGAGTAGCGGAGAGCCGATCGTGGCAACGGCAGGCAGCCCTTCGAGGCTTGATCGCCATGCTCGCTCCGTGCGCCTTCCGCCGGTGCGGACACCGGCGGCGCTGGTGTTGGCGAGCCTCCTCGGGTGCGGGCTACCGCTGCTCGCGGGGGCGGCCGACGAGGTGCCGGTGATCGGGAGCGAAGCGCTCATCGGCAAGCTGATCCCGATCACCGGCGATCCGATCTCGATCCGCACCGTCGACCTGCGCATCGAGTTCCGCCGCGACTCGTCCGAGCTCAGCGAGGGCGCTGAGGTCCAGCTCCGGGAGCTGGGCGCGGCGCTCACTTCCGAGGCGCTCAGCGGTGCGTCGCTCGGGGTGTACGGCCACACCGATGCGAGCGGGCCGGCGGACTACAACCGGAAGCTCTCCGAGCGCCGGGCGCAGTCGGTGGTCGCCTTTCTGCGAGAGCACTTCGGGATCGCCGAGGCGCGCTTTCGCGAGGTGCGCGGGTACGGCGAGGCGCGGCCGCGGGAGGATCTGCCGCTCACCGCGGCCGCCCAACGGCGAGTCGAGATCGTCGCCTTCCACGACCAGTCCACGGAGGAGGGAAGGGGATCGGAAGAGGCAGCCGATGCGGTGGCCTCGGACGGGTCGGTGCGGGCGATACCCCTGCCGGGCGTCGCCGCCGAGGTCGCCGAGGAGCCGCCCAGCAGCGCGAGAGAAGAGCATGAAAGCGACGAGGAGAGCAGAGGCAGCGGCTACCTCGTCATCGAGTGACGCGCCGCCCGCCGCCCTTCGTTCCCGCTTGACCGCCTTCGCCGTGCTCAGGTGCTCGCAGCGCCGAAGGGAGGCCGACTCGTTGTGGCTACGTCAACCCCGAACACCACTGCTGATGAAGTCTCGTCTTTGCAGTCGTTCGGATTTTGCCGGGTCCATGGAAGGCATTTCAGCAC
>CAYFYD010000236.1:0-6536 GCA_964347195.1 uncultured Ectothiorhodospiraceae bacterium | reverse complement strand
CACCGCGGCGAAGGGGTCTTCGTGCTCGGGCAACGTGGTCTTGGGGTCGGCGGGAATCGTCACGTGGTGCATCGCGATCCAGTCGCAGGCCGCGCCCCGCGCGAGCCCGACCATGTCGGCAGCGGTGAGCCCGCTCACGTCGTTGATGATGTCCACCCCCATTTCCAGACCCCTGGCGGCCACTTCGGCATGGCGGGTGTCGAGGCTCAGCCGGGGCCGCAGCCGGTCTCCCCCCAGGCGTTCGACCAGCCGCTCGAGCACCGGCGCGACCCTCTTCCACTCCACCCCCGGCTCGATCGCGGTGGCTCCCGGCCGGGTCGACTCTCCTCCCACATCGATGATGTGGACGCCCGCTTCGATCATGGCCTCCACCTGCGGCTCCACCCGGGTCCAGTCCATGCAGCGTCCGCCGTCGGAGAACGAGTCCGGGGTCACGTTGACGATCCCCATCCACAACGGGATGTGGTGTCCGAGCGCGATCGAGTGATCGAGCATCGTACGTTCGTCTCCACCCGGCACCGTGAGCCGGGGCGTGAGCGCGGCGAGTGGCGCGAGCACGAAGCTGCGGCGCGTGAGATCCCGGTGGGGAACGGTCAGCCGCTCCGTCGCGATGCGTTCCCGGCCCCAGAGCAGGATGTCGATGTCGATGGGCCGGGGCGACCAGTGCGAGGTATTGATCCGTCCGAACCCGCTCTGGATGTCGTCGATCCATAGGCGGAGCTGCTCGGGACTGCATCGGGCGCTGCACTCCAGGACGAGGTTGAGGAAGGGCAAGTTCCAATCGGACGGTGCGGAGTCGGGAAGCAGGGCGGGCGACTCCACCACCGGCGAGACCCGGTCGATGCCGATCCCCCGTGCCGCGAGGGCCTCGATGGCCCGCGACAGGTGGCCGCTGCGATCCCCCAGGTTCGAACCCAGCCCCAGATAGACCCGCATGCCCGTCTCCGATCCCCGTCGGGCCGAGTATATGCGGTGCCCGAGGCCGTCGCCGCGCCGGGTACGGGTATCGGCTCAGGATGCTGCGGATGACGATCGGCTCAATCAAGTTGAACAGGAACGCAACACCGCGTCGGGCACAGGCGGGGTCATGCTGCGGATCAACCAGAATGTCCGCCTCGATCGACCGGATGTCCAACGCCTGCGGCCTCGTGAACAGCCCCTTCAACACGTGTTCCATGTCCTTGTCGGCGACGAGGACCACGAGGTCCTTCTTCACGCCAGGGCTCCCGATGCAAGCAACGTGCCGAGATCGACTGCACCTTGCCACTGTAGAAGGTTGGGGTGTTCCGAGCCAGGAACTATATCGGTCGCACCCGTATCGTCCTTGGCGAAGCACAGCACGTCATCGAGGCCGGCGGCATTCAGTACGACCGGTGAATGGGTCGCCAGCAGCATCTGGGCTTCGTATACCGAGGACAGGGAATCATGGACGGCCGACACGGCCTTCGGATGGATGCCGTTCTCCGGCTCCTCTATCAGGTATATCCCTTGCAGATCGACCAAGTAGGCAGGCAGGGTGAGCGCCGTGAGCCGAAGCGTGCCGTCGGAGACCAGCCACGAAGGCACTTTCACCCCGCCGGCATATTCATAGATCATGTAACAGTGCCTGTCCTCGGGACGTTCGAAGGTCGCGATGTCCGCCAGATCCGGGAGCGCCGTTCGCAGGTGCTCGATCCAGGCACGATACCGTTCAGGTTCTTCTTGCTGCAGACGAGCGGCGACCCAGGGCAGATTCGACCCGTCCGGCAAGAATCCCGAGACTCTCGTAGGCGGGCTGGGACGTTTGATGGTGAGGCTGTTGAGCACGAACTTCTGGACGCCGGCGCTCAGATGATCTCGAAACCAGGTTGCCACGGGGAAGGACTCTTCATCCGCGAGGAGATTGCCCAGGGCCGATCTTCGAGGGCCGAGCTTGAACGACGGTGCCCAGCCGACGTCCGGTGGCTTGGCTTCGTTGTAGAAATTGTCGTTCCCTCCCGGCACCTTGTTGATCACCACCTTGTTGCTTCGCTGTCGGATGTTGGTCAACAGCGATTGCGGTCCGGTAGCAGGCATGGGGAACAGATCTCTCTGCGGTGCATTCACCGCCGCCGCGGTCTTCTTCAGCAACAGCGTTTCGGCCTTGAATTCGAACTGGCGCTGCGTTTCGTCGAAGCCGATGGCCACTTGATACCGTACCGTGTCCAGCTCCGGCTTCATCGTCAGCCGGCGGAGACCGTCGGGTATCCTCGCCTCGACCGCCAGCTCGAACCTGTCGCCCCGACCTCGGAAGAGGAGGTCTCCGGGGGTCGGAGTCCGCTCCAGGAGGGCTCCCTCCAGCCCCTCGGACACCAGATCCCGCAGGAACCCGATGACGTCCATGAAGGTGGTCTTGCCTGACGCGTTCGGACCGACCAGGACATGGAACGGCTTCAGCCGCCTCTGCACGTAGCGCAGGCAACGGTAGTTCAGGGCTTCAACCAAGCTGATCATTGCCCGGCTCCATCACGAGATTCGTCCGGTGCATCGTCCTTCGGCGAGCGGGATTCAGCAATCCAGTCCGGCTTTCACGGGGGCGGTGGTTGGTTGCCCCGATCTCGACGGATAGCATCGACAAGCCATGCTTTTCCGGCTATGGGAGTCGAGAGCGCCAATGCAGCATTGGAGCCTGCGTGATTGCGCGAATGAGCCGCCGCCGGTCTGTCTTGCAAAGGACGATCGGTGAGCGAGCGGATCGCCACGGATCGGCCGATCGCGATCGCCCCGGGCTTCCGCTTTCAGTGGGAGGACGGGGCACGGAATGGCGGCCCCTGCCCGCTCGGGCTGCCTGGGCAGCTCGATCCGGGACGAAGGGACGGGGCGCCGTTTCCATCTCGTAACCGGGCACCCTTTCCCGGTCACGCCGGGATCGTGCGAGACTGCTCGCGAAGCCGTCGATCCGGAGACCGCGGATGAAGAGCGTTCCCGAGCACCTCCCGGACCACCCTCACGTGCGCACCGTCCTGCGCTACTACGAGGGCTGCAACCGGGCCGACCCCGCCCTCATCCGGGCGACGCTCGCCGAGGACGTCGCGCACTACTGGGTCGATCACCGGCCGGTGGCCGGCGCGGAAGCCTTGAGCGTCTTCGCCGCCAAGGTCGCGTGCCGGACCCGGGCGACCTGGAGCGCGGACCACGTGCTCGCCGCCGGGGACGAGGCGGTGGTGGAGTGGTCGATGCGCTGGACGCCGATCGGCGCGAGTGCGGAGGAGCTCCTTCGGGGCACGGAGTGGATTCACTTCACGGACGGCCTCATCAGCGAAGTCCGCTCCTACCATAGCAACCACTACCTTTCCGACCCGCGGAACTTCGAGCTGCGGGGTTTCCCCTACCGGGAACGCGGCTACGGCGCCTTCCCCGGCGGTTGAGTTCCCGGTGTCGGACGGTCGAAGTTCCGCGAGCGGCCCTTCCGCGTCCTCGACGCTTCCACCCACAGCACCCACACCGCGAGCAGCGGTGCCGCTCCCGCGCGCATCGCGTGCACCACATTGGGGGGGTGATACACGGTCCCGCCGGCTCCGGGCACGTACCAACCCCGCCCTTCGCGGTACCACTCGCCCTCGCTCATGACGACGTAGATCTCTTCCGGCGGGTGTTGGTGGTCCACGTAGCGCACGCCGGGTGCGACCAGGCTCGCACCCACCAGCACGTCGCTGCGGCGTTCGAGACCGCCGGGACCGACGATCACGGCATTGGCGTGACCGTCCCGGAACTCCTCGCCGTGCGCCTCGGCGCCCGGGCGCCGGTGCCAGGCGAGCTCCGGGGCGAGGTCCGAGAACGCGGCGGCGAGGGAGGCGATCGGTGCCACGGCTCGGGCCCGGTCGAGCGCCGTGTCCAGGTATCGCCAGGCCGGGGGCGGGTCCACTTCGCTCGGCACGATGGAGCCGGCCGATGACGCGAGCGCGCCGAAGATGCGCCCGGCCGCCCCGCCTGCCGGCGTTCCCGCCTCGACGAGCCTGGACAGCGTGTCACCGGTCGCGTCCAGAAAGCGGGACAGTGCAGGGGAACGCTTCATCGTGCCGTGCTCGTCGCCGGGAACATCCCCCCTACCCGGCGGGTCGGAGGCGGGAATCCATCGGTTGATCTCCCGGCGTCATGCACGCTGAATCCGGGATGGACATCGCCCTGCGGGACTACCGGTAGCACGCCGGTCTGCCGCGCACGCAGATCCGCCACAGAACGCGCTCGCTTCCGGGACCGCGCGGGAGCCCGATGGGCTTGGCGCGGTGCAGGGTCATCTGCGTGTCCCAGATCGCGATGTCGCCGACCTCGTAACGGTGCTCGTAGACGAACTTCTCCTGGGTCGCGTGCGCTTTCAGCTCCGTGATCAGCGACTGCGCCTCCTCGTCGGGAAGCCCTTCGATCGCGAAGGCGGTGCCGGCCACCGCGTACAGCGCCCTGGCTCCGGTCACCGAATGCTCGCGCACCAGTCGATGCCGCACCGGGGGCACCCTGGCGGCCTGCGTTTCGGTGAGCGGCACGCACGGGCATTCCCCGTCTCGGCCTGCGGTGGCGGCATAGAGGTGCATGGCGACCAAGCCCTCGATCCGGAGCTTGGTCGCGAGGTCCAGCGCGTCGTATGCCGCCTTCTGGTCGGCGAAACGGGTCTCGCCGCCGGTGTGCGGCACCTTGACCGCGTAGAGCATGGTCGCGGTCGCGACTTCCGCCTCGTAGGCGTGATCGGTATGCCAGTACGCGGAGCTGTTGCGGATCAGGGCGTCCTGCTGGTGTTCGCCGGTGTTGCCGATCCTCAGGAGCTCTGGATGGCCCGGAATGCGGTCGTCGTCGAAGAGGTGGGTGATCGGCTCGCCCCAGCGTCGCCCGAAGGCGATGTATTGGCCCTCGTCGCAGAGCTGACCCTCGAGCACGAGGAGGCGATGCTCGTAGAGCGCGTCGCACAGCGTTCGAAGCTCCTTCCCGGCCAGCCCCGCGCGGATGTCGACGCCGCGCACGGCGCGTCCGAAGGGGCCATCGAGGGGTTCGAGCGACAGCATGAGTTCACCCGGTTGCTGCGCTGCGCCCGGCGGCGACCACGGCGCGGTCGAGACCGGCCACCGGAGCGCCGCTCGTTCCGGGCGCGACACGCGATGACGAGCGAAGCCGACGGATCTCCAAAGTGCGTGCCTACCTTCCTCCGGCAGGGCCGAACGAATGCGAATCTACCACCGATACGGAGTGGGCCGCTTCGGGGCCCGATCCACCGCCGAGCCCCTTCGTGCTGAGCCCCGGCCTTCCGTGCGGACGACATGAACCGGGGCGCTGTCCCGCACCGGCGGGTTTCACTGACCGCCTTGCGGATGTCGGCCCCCACAGTGGATGTCCCGCCCATGAAGAAACGTCGTCGGGTCGCCGCGGGGAACGATTCCGGACGGTGCGCGCACCGGCGCGCATCCTGCCGATTGCCTGTAGACTTCCGCCCCGAATGCCGCCCGCGAGTATGGCCGGGCGAAGACGAGTGGCGCTCGAGGAGACTCCGACCATGACCATGAACACCGAGGTAGTGCTCACCTGCGCCGTCACCGGCGGCGCCGACACCGTGGGCAAGCATCCCGCCATACCCAGTACGCCGCGCCAGATCGCCGATGCCGTGATCGAGTCGGCCAACGCCGGCGCCGCCGTCGCCCACATCCACGTGCGTGATCCCGAGACCGGCGCCCCCGGCCGCGACCGGGAGTGTTTCCGTCAGGTCGTCAACTTCGTCCGCGAGAGCAATGTCGATGTCCTGGTCAACCTCACCACCGGGATGGGCGGCGAGTACTACCCCGGAGACGAGGACCCCGCGGTGGGGGGACCGGGCACCGATTTCGTCTCTCCGGAAGAGCGCGTGGCGCATGTCGAGGAGCTCAGGCCCGACATCTGCAGCCTCGACTGCGGCAGCATGAACTTCGCCGACAACGTGGCCATGAACACCCTCGACCACCTGCGCATCATGGCCGAGCGGATCCGCGACTCTGGCACCAAGCCGGAGATCGAAGTCTTCGACATGGGCCAGATCTGGCAGGCCAAGCAGCTCATCTCCGAGGGCCTCATCGTCGGGACGCCGCTCTTCCAGCTCTGCATGGGGATCCCCTGGGGGGTCGAAGCGGACCCGCGGGCGATGGCCCTGATGCGCGACAGCCTGCCGCCGGGCTCGGTGTGGGCCGGGTTCGGGATCTCCCGCTACCAGATGCCCTTCGTCGCGCAGGCGATGCTGCTCGGCGGACACTGCCGGGTCGGGCTCGAGGACAACCTCTACCTCGAGCGCGGCAAGTTCGCGAGCAACGGGGAGCTGGTGGAGAAGGCCCGGCACATCATCGAGCAGCTCGGCGGGCGGGTCGTCTCCGCCGAGGAGGCGCGCGGAAAGCTCGGGATAACGACGCACTGAGCCCAAGGGCCCGCCGCGCCCCGGCCACGAAGGGCGGCGCGGGTCCGGAGCCTCCTCCGTCCGAGCGAGACGGACGAGGGGGCCCGGTCACGGTCATTCCACGCTACGCTTCCGGCCCGGATTCAGTAGCCCGGATGGCGAGCCCCGGACGAGA
>CAYFYD010000235.1:0-6543 GCA_964347195.1 uncultured Ectothiorhodospiraceae bacterium | reverse complement strand
TCCCGCGCCGCCTCCCGTCATTCCCGCGGAAGCGGGAATCCATTCCGGTCAACGAATCCCGAAACACGAGTTGAACGGTCCGAACCCGGGAATGTCTCACGGATGCCCGTCGCCGGGGAACGCGATCGTCGGTGTCCCTTCGGAACCGGTCGTGAGCGGATCACCTCCCCCCTTGTGCAAGCCGCGACGAAAGATTGGGACCCGCAGGCGCGTGAGCGATGGATTGAGGTTCGACAGGGCCGCCAGATCTCCAGCTTGGGGCCTGCAGGCGCGTGAGCGGCGGCGGGACGGCGCCTGGGCGAGCGCGGGAAGGGTGCCGGTGCCCGCAGGCGCGTGAGCGGCGGATTGTACGGCCTATCGTATGACAGTATGCTCCGCGGTCGCCGCCGGAGACGGCATGGATTCAACTCGACCAGGAGCGAAGTGATGACTGATTTCCTCGAGCGGGAACCCGACTACCAAGTATCCGAGGTCAAGCGCATGCGGGAGATGTTCGAGACCGGGGCTTTGAGCCGGCGCCACTTCATGCAGGGGCTGCTCGCCGCGGGCCTCGGCGCCTCCGCCGCCGCGGCAGTCATCACCGGCTCGCGCGACGTGTACGCCTCCACCCCCAAGCGCGGCGGCCTGGTCCGCATGGCGGCGGCCCAGCACGGGCCCGACGACTCGCTCGATCCGCTGCTGTGGAAAGAGACCCTGGGGTACACCCGCGGGCGCGTCCACTACAACGGCCTCGTCCAGTTCAACGACGACCTGACGCTGCGCCCGGAGCTCGCGAAGGCGTGGGAAGTGAACGACAACGCGACCGAGTTCACCTTCGAGCTCGAGCGCGGCGTGACCTTCCACGACGGCAAGGAGCTCAGCGCGGACGACGTCGTCTACAGCATGGGCCTGCACATGGGCGAAGACTCGGTCTCGATCGCCAAGGCCCTGGTCACCATGGTCCGGGAGTGGAAGAAGCTCGACAAGTACACCGTGCGGGCGGTGCTCGACAGCCCGAACGCGGACCTCCCCTCCATCCTCGGCACCTTCAGCTTCAAGATCGTGCAGGACGGCGCCCACCAGATGGACGGGTACTTCAACAAGGGGATCGGCACCGGCCCCTTCATGGTGGAGGAGTTCAGCCCGGGGATCATCTGCCGCTCCACGCGCAACCCGAACTACTTCCGGGAGGGCGCCCCCTACGTCGACGAGGTGCACACCTTCGGCATCGGAGATCCCGTGGCTCGAGTGAACGCGCTGCTCAGCAACGAGATCGAACTCGCGGCGCGCATCGACCGCAAGGCGTTCGCGCAGATCGAAGCCGCCGACAACGCCGACGTGTTCTCGGTGGTGTCCAACCGCTTCACCGAACTCGTCCTCGACCTCACCCGGCACCCGGGCAACAACCCCGACTTCGTGCTCGCGATGAAGCACATCATGCCGCGCAAGGCGATGCTGCGCAAGATCCTCAAGGGCCAGGGGGCGATCGGCAACGACCACCCGGTCGGCCCCACCTACGCGATGCACTGCGAGACGCTCCCCCTGCGGGAGCAGGACCTCGACAAGGCGAAGTTCCACCTGCAGAAGTCCGGCATCACGAAGGCCCAGGTGGACACCTCCGACGCCGCGGTCGGCGGCATCGACATGTGCATCCTCGCCCAGGCCGACGCCCGCAAGATCGGCCTGGACCTCGTCGTGAACCGCACCCCCTCCGACGGCTACTGGGGCGCGGTGTACCGGAAGACGCCCTTCTTCATGTCGACCTGGAGTCCGCGTCCCACCGCCAACATGATGCTGAGCCTCATCTTCCACTCCGAGGCGGCCTACAACGAGTCGCAGTTCAAGAACGAGCGCGTCGACCAGCTTCTTCTCGACACCCTCGCGGAGACGGACGCGAGCAAGCGCAAGGAGATGTACTGCGAGATCCAGAGCATCGTCTCCAACGAAGCGGGCAACCTCATCCCTTGGCACCAAGCGATCGTGGACGGCATCGCGACCAAGGTGAAAGGCATGCCCCGGGTGGCGCTCAACAACCTCGGCGGCTGCGAGTGGCCGGAGTTCGTCTGGCTCGACGTCTGAGGCAAGCGCGCAGGCTCGACCCACATTTCACACCGAAGCTCCTGTTGCGGACGCCGATCCCCTCACGGTGAACGGGCGTACTCCCTCGAGCCACTTCGACATGGCTGCTACTACCTGCTGTGCTACGCAGTCCCTGCTTCGCTTGCCGGCCGGGCAAGTCCTCCTCGGCTTGCCCGCTCAGCCAGACGAAGCGCCCCCGGCGCTTCGCCGGTTTCCGGCTCGCCCGCACACGTCTCTCGGTCCGTGCGCCCGCCCACCGCGTCGGCTCGACGCCCGCAGCTCACGAAGCTCGCTGAGAAGTGCGGGTCAGGCCCCGGGCCGCGTCCCCTGAGCGGGAGCGGCCCGGGCGGGATCTCCCTCGGGAAGCCGTCCGCCCCTTGAGCACCGCAGAAGTCACGAGCGAGCAACTGGCGACCTTCCGGGCCGACGGGGCGGTGTGCCTGCGCGGCATCCTCGGGCGCGGCTGGCTGGACCGCCTGTGGGAAGCCTCCGACGAGGCGATGACCCAGCCGCCCCGGGACCCGGAGCAGCGCTACTTCCGGCGTATCGGGCTGTGGCACGAAGTACGGGGTTTCGGCGCGCTGTGCCGGGATTCGCTTCTGCCCCGGCTGGCCGCAGCCTTCCTCGGGACGCCGAAGGTGAACCTTCTCTACGACCAGCTCTTCGTGAAGGAGCCCGACATGGTGGACCCCACCGCCTGGCACAACGACCAGCCCTACTGGCCGGTGCGGGGCGGACCGGCGATGTCCTTCTCGGTGCCCCTGGACCCGGTCGACGAGAGTCTGGGCGCGATCGAGTTCATCCGCGGGTCGCACCTCTGGGACGCCTGGTACCAGCCCATCCAGGGAGACGAAGAAGGCCGTCTCCGGAATACGCACTCCCCCCGTCCGGGGTTCATCGTCCAGCCGGACTTCGAGGCGGAGCGCGAGCGCCACGACATCCTGAGCTACGACATGGAGCCGGGCGACGTGCTCGCGTTTCACGGCCTCCTCGTCCACGCCGGCACCGCGAACACCACCGGGACGAAGACGCGGCGCGCGTACACCGTCCGATACGCCTGCGGCGAGGCGCGCTACTTCGACACCTCCGACATCCCCGGCCGCAACGAGCGGCTCCTCAACCCCGAGCTGCGCCCCGGCGACCCCCTCGACAGCGAGATGTTTCCGGTCGTATACCGGGAGTGAGCGAAGCGCCCGCGCTCATGCCCGTCGGGAAGCGGCTCGCGATTTCTCCCGACGGGCGCGGGAGGCCCCGGTCCGTGAAGGGATCCCCATGCTCGGGCAGGTGAGCCACCACCGAAGGAGAACGACACGATGAACCCCTCCGCATCCCGGACCGCGCCGAAGAACTCCGGCCCCGAGGTCCGGCAGCTCCAGTTCGGAACGGGCGCTCACGACAGCACGCAGTACAACTTCTTTGCCGGCGACAAGCTCTTCTCGGTGCGGGTGATCACTACCAGAGACATCGACCACTACTCGGCGTGGCTCTACGACGGTGGAGTGCACGAAGTCGTGGTGAGCGACGCGCCGATGGAGCGAAGCGGCAGCGACCATCTGGACCTGGAAGCGGAACGATTCAGCATCCGGAGCGACGACGAGAAGGGAGGGATGCGGGCCTCGGATCAGGACTCGGAACCGGTCTTCGATATCGCCTTCCGCACACCGATCACCTTCGACTGGAGCACCCCCCGCGGTGGCGCGGTCATCCACCAACCCCTGATCCAGGCCGAGATAACCTATCGTGGCGAGACCCTGTCCGGCGTCGGCTACTGCAAGCGCGCCTGGTTCGACCGCGAGACGGACTACCTCGCATGGCGTTTCATCGAGGGGGAGCTCGGCGGCGGCCGGTCCATGCTCTGGACCGCGGACGGGAACTTCGGCGGCGACTACCGCAAGTACGACTACTTCAAGATCGCCTACCCCGACGGGCGGCTGCTTCAGTCCGCGGACACCGACTCCCGGCATCGGGACGACGCCGCGTACGCCACCATCGACGGGGAGTCGTTCGAGGTGGCCATCGAGGGGCTGGGCACTTGGTCGGCGGTGCTGCGCGGCGAGGACACCCAGCTCATGCTGCGCCAGCGTTTCTGCCGGATGACGCTGCGCCACGGAGGGCGCGTCGAAGAAGGCTACGCCATCAACGAGACGGGCACGGGAGCCATTCGTTGACCAGGCATGGATTCCCGCTTCCGCGGGAATGACGGGGATGGGTTCGCGGGAATTACGGGTATGGAAGGATTGGCGGCTGTCGTGGGAGTGATGCGTCTTGCTCGGATGATGTCGTGCCCGCGAAGCTTGTCCCCGATCCTGATCGGGGAGCGGGAATCCATCGTCGAGGGTTCGTCCCCGACTCGAGCGCGGCGTCGGCGTACCGTCGGTTTCCCGTCACTCCCGCGCCCCCTCCCGTCATGCCTGCGCCCCCTCCCGTCATTCCCGCGGAAGCGGGAATCCATTTCGGTCAACGAACCCCGAAGCTCGGGGTAGGGACACGCTGAGCGCGGCCAGGAACATCGGAGAGCTCGAGAATGTCGTACGACGCCGTGATGCAGGAAATCCGGAGCGGCGGGCTCATGACCATCGACGGCGCCACCGGCACCGAGCTGCAGCGCCGCGGTGCGCCGATGCACAAGGGAGCGTGGTGCGCCCTGGCGACCGCGTCGCACCCCGATGTGCTGCACGCCATCCACGCCGACTACATCCGGGCCGGGGCGCGGGTGGTCACCGCCAACACCTTCGCCACTACCCGCGAGATACTCGAGCCGCTCGGCTTCGGCGACCGCTTCGAGGCACTCAACCGTCAGGCGGTGGAAATCGCGCTCGCGGCCCGGGACCGCACGCCGGGCGACTACGGACCGGTACTGGTCGCCGGGTCCATCTCCCACACCCGGCCCACTCGCCGGGGCGCATGGTCGCCGGAGGCGAGCGACGTCGCGAAGTTCGAGGCCGACTGTACCGAGATGGCCGCGCTCTTCGAGGAGCTCGGTTGCGATCTGGTCATCGCCGAGATGGTGGGCTGCCCCACGTTCACTCCCTGCGTGATGCGCGCCGCCAAGGCGAGCGGGCTCCCCTTCTGGCTCGGCATTTCCGCCATCGCGCTCGATGACGACGTGCTCAGGACCTACACCGACGAGGCCACCCCGCTCGCCGATGTGTTCGGCCCGATCCTGGCCGAAGGCGGCGCCGACGTGGTCGGGATCATGCACAGCCGGCCCGAGGTGACGCTCGAAGCCCTGACGATGCTCAAAGGACACTGGCCGGGCCCCTTGATGGCGTATCCGGATTCGCTCAACGACAGCGCCACCGCAACGAGCAACCCCCTCGAGCCGGACCCCGCGATCGACGAGGCGTGCATCGTCGCCCACTGCGAGGAGTGGCTCGACGCGGGCGTACAGATCCTGGGGGGGTGCTGTGGCCTGACCGTCTCTCACGTCGCCGCGATCCGCGGGCTCCTCGACGAGCGGGCCGCCCCGGCCTGAGTCGCCTCGCCCGTCCGGCCAACCCGTCGCGCGAAGCAGTCCGTCCCTTCGTTCTCCCGTCCACCGGCTTGCCGCAGCCGTATCCAGCAAGGAGAGCCAGCATGCCTCGACCAGTCTGTGCGATCGTCGGCGCCGGGGAGGGCCTCGGCCGTTCGCTCGCCGCCAGATTCGCGGGTGAGGGCTTCGACATCGCCCTGATCTCGCGCACCGAAGCCGGCAGTCGCGCCGCGGCCGAGAGTGCCGCGGGCGCCGATCCCGAAGCGAGGATCAGATACCTCGCCGCCGACGCCACGCGGCCTGCGACCATCGAGCAGGCGCTCTCGGCAGTCGCCGGGGACATGGGTGAGGTGCAGGTGCTCATCTACAACGCGCGCGGCAGCTTCACCCGCTGCGAACCCTTGGCCATGACCTACGCACAGCTCGTGGAGATCTTCCACGTGGAGGTGGTCGGCGCGTTCGCAGCCGCGAAGTCGGTCATTCCCGCGATGCGCGAGCGCGGGAGCGGCAGCGTGCTCTTCTCGAGCGCGACCGCGGCCCTCCGGGGCTCGGGCGTCGTTCCGCTCTACGCCATAGGAAAGTTCGGGCTGCGTGCCTTGTCGCAGAGCCTCGCCAAGGCCTACGCGAAGGACGGCGTGCACGTGGTGCACTTCCGGCTGGACTGCGATCTGGACGTGCCGCTGATGCGGGAGCTCTACGGCGACCGGTACAATCCGGGCGAGCTGGCCGCCCCCGACGATGTGGCCGAGGCCTACTGGTGGGCGCACCGGCAGCCGAGGTCCGCCTGGAGCAACGAGATCGAGCTCCGGCCCCATACCGAGGTGTGGACTTGTTGAAGCATCGGACTTCCCTTCTCATGTTCCGGGATTCGTTGCCCGAAGTGGATTCCCGCTTGCGCGGGAATGACGGAAGGGGGCGAGGGAATGACGGGATGGGTGGTGTCCCGCGTGGTCTTCGTCATTCCCGCTCCCCAGCCGGGGCCGGGGACATGCTTTGCGGGAATGACATCATCT
>CAYFYD010000234.1:0-6557 GCA_964347195.1 uncultured Ectothiorhodospiraceae bacterium | reverse complement strand
CGTCATTCCCGCGAAAGCGGGAATCCATTCCGGTCAACGAATCCCGAAACTCGGGGTCTGAAGCCGTCATGCCGACTTTGCTGTGAAAATGGACTCGGGACGGACGATGTACCGCGCACCCAGGAGAACCGCCTGCGCGACGCCGGACCTTTTCATGCGACGGGGTGGCCGGCTCGTCCATGCGTGTTTTGAAGAGCCCCGACCCCGGCTGTCCGCGCGGCAGGCGGGATCGAAGGCGCCGCCGCCGCGCTCCTCGTCAGGCCTCCGCCACCGCCGCGGCGATCGCTTCCCCGAGCTCGACGGTGGATGCCTTGCCGCCCATGTCGGGCGTGAGCGCGCTGCGCTCTCTCACCACCGCCTCGATGGCCCGCTCGACCGCGCCGGCCGCGTCCGCCCGGCCCAGGTGCTCGAGCATCATCGCGCCCGACCAGATCTGCCCGATGGGGTTCGCGATGCCGCGCCCGGCGATGTCGGGAGCCGAGCCGTGCACCGGCTCGAACATCGAGGGATGCGCGCGCTCGGGGTTGATGTTGGCGGAGGGAGCGATTCCGATGGTCCCGGCGACCGCCGGTCCCAGGTCCGAGAGGATATCGCCGAAGAGGTTGCTGCCCACCACCACGTCGAACCAGTCGGGGTGGAGCACGAAGTGGGCGGCCAGGATGTCGACGTGGAACTGCTCGGTGGCGACATCGGGATACTCCGCGGCGAGGGCCGCGAAGCGCTCGTCCCAGTAGGGCATGGTATGGATGATGCCGTTCGACTTGGTGGCGGACGTGAGGCGGCGGGCCGGCCGGCGGCGGGCGAGCTCGAAGGCGTAGCGCATCACCCGGTCCACGCCGCGCCGGGTGAAGACGCTCTCCTGTACCGCCATCTCGTGGTCGCTTCCGGCGAAGAGCCGGCCGCCGATCTCGGAGTACTCGCCCTCGTTGTTCTCGCGCACCACGTAGAAGTCGATGTCCTCGCGGCCTCGCCCCGCGAGCGGGGAGGCGACCCCTTCCAGGCAGCGCACCGGGCGCATATTGATGTACTGCTCGAAGTGGCGGCGGATCGGGATCAGCAGACCCCACAGGGAGACGTGGTCCGGGACCCCCGGAAATCCCACTGCGCCGAGGAAGATCGCGGCGCTGCCCGAGAGGGTGTCGAGGCCCTCCTCGGGCATCATGCGCCCCTCGCGCGCGTAGTAGTCGCAGCCCCACGGGTACTCCTCCCAACGGAAGGCGATCCCGAAACGGCGGCCCGCCGCCTCGAGCACCCGTTGCCCTTCCGGCACCACTTCCCGCCCGATGCCGTCTCCCGGAATGACCGCGATCCGGTACTCCTGCATCGTCTTGCCTCTCCTGCTCAGTGGGGGCGGCCGAGAGAACGATCACGACCGGCGGAGCGCATGGCCCATCGGTCGGAGGCACGATACCAGCGGCAATGCGATGCTGTCTTCCCGCGATATCATGGGAAGGTTCCTCTTCCGGCAAACAGGAAGTACCCTTCTGATATGCCAACCCATTGGATAGAAAGAACTTTTGAGCCGGTTCTGAATACCCCTGTCGGGACCGGTCATCCCGCTTTACGACCTCGGGCCGCTGCGATGGTGGTCGGTCGCGGTAGTGGACCTGCCAGAGCGCATTCCGGGCCGGCATGGATCGGTAAAGATGAATCACGGGAATCCGACCGGTCCCCCCCTGTCGAACATCTGGAGCTCTTCCCGGTGTGGTTGCTGATGGGTCCGAGGCAGGTGGGCAAGAGCTCGTTGCTCCACCGGTGCGCCAGTGGCCATCGCTACGTCAACCTCGACGACCTCGACACGAGAGAACGGGCCAACCGGGATCCGGCGTTGTTCGTGCGGGATCTCTTTCCACCCTTCGTGATCGACGAAATCCAGTACGCGCCTCGCCTCCTGAGTCCCATCAAGCGACTCGTGGACGCGGGCGGCCTCGCCCCGGGCGCAATTCGATTGACCGGCTCCCAGAACTTCCAGGTCATGGAAGGCGTTACGGAGTCCCTTGCGGGACGGGTCGCGATTCTCAATCTGATGGGGCTCTCGGATGAGGAACAGAGTAGCGGGGCCGAATTGGCAAGATGGACAGGTCGTCTCGCTGGTGGCAGAAGCAACGCCCGTTCGAGTCAAGGAAGGTTGGACGTTGTGCACGCCCGGCGCGCTGGACCTCGGCGTCGACCTGCAGCACGGATGACGCAGGAAGTCGAGGCTCAGTGGAAATCCCGCGACCGGGTCTCGAGCCGGCCGAGCAGAGCGCTCCAGTCCGTGAGCCGGTGCGCCATCAGGTGCACCACCTCGCCCTGGCGCTCGACCGCGCCGTGCACCGCGAGCAGGCGGGCTCCCTGCACTGCGCGGCGATGGCGCCCCGAGACCCGCTGGCGGACCACGACGTTGATGGAGCCGGTCTCGTCCTCGAGGGTCATGAAAATGATCCCGCTCGCGGTGGAGGGGCGCTGGCGGCTGACGACGAGGCCGGCGGCGCGAAGCAGCCGTCCGTGCGGGACGGCACGCAAGTCCGCCGCGCGGGACACTCCGAGCGGGTCGAGGCGCCCTCGCAGCAACGCCAGGGGATGGCGTCCCAGGCTGAGGCCGAGGTGGCGGTAGTCGGCGACCAGGTCCTCGCCTTCGCCCGGGGCGCGCAGCAGCGGAAGCGCCTCCGGAAAACGCGGACGGGGAAACAACGCCGAGGGCTCCTCCACCCCCAGCGCCTCCCAGTACGCCCGGTGGCGGTGACCGGCGAGAGGGGCGAGCGCGCCGGCGCGGGCGAGGCGTCGCAGGTCCTCGCGCGACAGCTTGGCGCGGCACGCCAGGTCCTCGACGGAATCGAGCCCCGAGCCGGCGCCGTCTCGCGCCGCCCGGGCCGCGACGATGCGCGCCGCGCTCGACTCCGACAACCCCTTGACCATGCGAAAGCCGAGGCGGAGCGCAGGCTCGCCGCCGCCGCCGGGCTCGAGACGGCAGCCCCACTCGCTGTGGCGCACGTCCACGCTTCGCACCTCGACGCCGTGACGGCGGGCGTCCTGCACCAACTGGGCCGGTGCGTAGAAGCCCATCGGCTGGCTGTTGAGCAACGCGCAGGTGAAAGCGGCCGGCTCATGGCGCTTGAGCCACGCCGACAGGTAGGCGAGCAGCGCGAAGCTCGCCGAATGCGACTCCGGGAAGCCGTACTCCCCGAATCCTTCGATCTGGCGAAAGATCGCCTTCGCGAACTCATCCCGGTAGCCCCGCGCCCGCATGCCGTCGATCAGCTTGCGCTCGAAGGGCCCGAGGCCGCCGCGCCGGTGCCAGGCGGCCATCGCGCGGCGCAGGCGGTCCGCCTCCCCGGGGCTGAAACCCGCCGCCACCACCGCGAGCTGCATCACCTGCTCCTGGAAGATGGGCACCCCCAGGGTGCGCGCGAGCACCTCGCGCACCGCCGCGGACGGGTACTCGACCGGCTCGAGCCCCTGCCGGCGGCGCAATTCAGGGTGCACCATTCCCCCCTGGATCGGGCCGGGGCGCACGATCGCCACCTCGATCACCAGGTCGTAGAAAGTCTTCGGACGCAGTCTCGGCAGCATCGCCATCTGCGCCCGCGACTCGATCTGGAAGACCCCCACCGTGTCGGCCCGCCCGATCATCTCGTAGACCGCCGGGTCCTCCTGCGGGATCCCGGCCATCGTCAGGCGCCGGCCGCGGTAGCCGGCGATCAGGTCGAAGCTCTTGCGAAGGGCGCTCAGCATCCCGAGCGCGAGCACATCGACCTTCAGCAGACCGAGCGATTCCAGATCGTCCTTGTCCCACTGGATCACGGTGCGATCGGGCATCGCCGCGTTCTCGACCGGCACCAGGGCACAGAGCGGCCCGCGGGAGATGACGAAGCCGCCGGTGTGCTGGGAGAGGTGCCGGGGAAAGGTGAGGAGCTGTTCCACCAGCCGCACCAGGTGCGCGCAGACCCGGCTGTGCGGGTCGAAGCCCAGCTCTCTCAGGCGCTCTCCCAGCACCTGCCGGCTGTCCCACCCGCTCAGGTTCTTCGCGAGACGCTCGACCTGGGCGAGATCGAGGCCGAGCGCCTTGCCGACGTCGCGCACCGCGCTCCTCGGCCGGTAGGTGATGACGGTGGCGGCGATGGCGGCGCGCTCCCGTCCGTACTTGCGGTAGATGTACTGGATGACCTCCTCGCGGCGCTCGTGCTCGAAGTCCACGTCGATGTCCGGCGGCTCGTTGCGCTCGCGCGAGATGAAGCGCTCGAAGAGAGTGCTCATCCGGCCGGGGTCCACTTCGGTGATGCCGAGGCAGTAGCACACCGCGGAGTTCGCGGCCGAGCCCCGGCCCTGACAGAGGATCCCGCACCCGCGCGCGTAGCGCACGATGTCGTACACGGTCAGGAAGTAGGGCTCGTAGCCGAGCTCGGCGATGAGGGCGAGCTCGTGCTCGATCTGCGTCCTCACCGCGGGCGGCTCTCCCCGCGGCCAGCGCTGCCGGACGCCCTCCTCGGTCACCCGGCGCAGGTAGTCCCGGGGGGAGAGCCCGCGGGGAACGATCTCCTCGGGGTACTCGTAGCGCAGCTCGTCGAGCGAGAAGCGGCACCGCGAGGCGAGCGAGACGCTCTCTTCCAGCAGAGCACGGGGATAGATCCGGGCGAGCCGCGGGCGGGAACGCAAATGGCATTCCGCGTTGGGAGGGAGTCCGAATCCGAGCTCCGACACCCGGCAGCCGAGACGGATCGCGCTCAGGGTATCGGCGAGAGGACGGCGCCCCCTCTCGTGCATCCGCACCCCGCCCGCCGCCACCAGGGGCAGGCCGAGCTGCCGGCCGAGTCGCCGGCACGCCTCCAGCCGGCCGGCATCGTCCGCTTCGTGGTGCCGCGTCACCGTCAGCCACAGGCGTCCCGGAAAGCGCTCCGTGAGCCAGGCGGTGAAAGACCGGGAACCCGAGATCAGCAATGCGAGGCAGCCCTCCACCCCTTCACCCAGATGCTCGGGCTCCAGCCGGTAGCCGCCCTTCTCCGCGCTCCGGCGGGCCCGGGTGATGAGCGCCGACAATCGCCCGTAGGCCTCCCGATCGGGGGCGAGCAGGACGACCCGGGTCGCGGGATCGAGCGCGAGCTCCGTCCCGACGATCAGGGGCAGGCCCGCCTCCCTGGCGGCCCGGTGCGCCCGGACCACTCCCGCCAGGGAACACTCGTCGGTGAGCGCCAGCGCCGCGTAGCCGAGCTCGGCCGCGCGACGCACCAGCTCCTCGGGGTGCGAGGCCCCGCGCAGGAAGGTGAAGTTGGAGATCGCGTGGAGCTCCGCGTAGCCTGGCACGTCGTCCGGCATCCGAGGTCGCCCGGGCGCGGGGTCGTTTCCGCATGCCCCGATAGCTGTATTTTTATCCAGCTATCGGGACGAACTCAAGCCAGGCACCTCCCCGCAGGATCATCGTTTTGACGTCATTCCCGCGCAAGCGGGAATCCATGGATTTCATCCTGTATCCTGATGATGTACGCGGCTCGGCGTTCGAGCGCCGGTCGGCGCACTCCCGAGTGCAGTCGGGGCTCTGCGCCCCCTGCGGCGGGCAGGCGGGTCGTGTGGTGCTCGCCGGCGGAGCTTGCGCACTCCGTCCCTCGCCGGGTTCGCAGCCGGGCCGAGGAGGGGGCGTACTCGGGTTTCTGGTCGGGAACGAGTCACCGCTGAACCTGCGCTTGCGCGTCCCTGTCGCCGCCACACCGAATCCTGCAACGACAGGAACGGGGCGATCAGCCGGAACGCCTCTCGTTTCATGCTACGGGGTGGTCCGGCGCGGCGTCTCGAGGCCCTCGCTACGAAGCCCGGGTAGAGACATTCGGGCTAACGCTTTCCCCCGGGAAGGGGCGGCCGCCAGTCATCCGGAGGGGGGATCCGTTCGAAAGGATGGATATTCACCTTGAAGCCCGCGTCGCAGCCGTTCATCACCATGCGCCGCTCGGCGATCCGCCATCCCTCGCTTCCACGCACGCAGCGGTCGTGGTACTGGCCGAGGATCGTCGCCGAGGATCCGTCGCTGCGTTCGTGCCAGGCATGCACGTAGCTCCGGACGAATGCCTCGTCGTCGTCGCGAAAGTCGATCTGCACGTTGGAGAGATGGTGTGAGGTGCGCGACCAGCGCCACATCCTGGCCAGGGAGCGTTCCAGGGCTTCGCGGCCACGGCTCTGCAGCCACTCCTCCGGCCCGTAGTCGACCACGCAGTCTTCCGTGAAGAGGCCCCCGAGACGGGCCAGATCCATGCGATCGAGGGCCGTGCAGTATTCGATCAGCACGTCGGTGATCGCCTGGCGCTCGACGAGGCGGTGCGATGACCGATCGCTCATCATGCTCTCCTTCCACCGGCCTCGTGTCACACCACCAGCCATTCTATGGCCCTCTCCCGCTCTATGTCCCTCTCCCGCGCGTCCGGAAGTGGCCCGGCCAACCTCTCGAGGCTCTTCAAGACTCGAGCTTCGGGGTTCGTTGACCGAGATGGATTCCCGCTTTCGCGGGAATGTCGGGGGGGGGCACGGGGATTGCGGGGCTGGGCGGCCCGGAGGAGCGCAGGGCGGCGCTTGATGAATGTGCTGGGGCCGGG
>CAYFYD010000233.1:0-6559 GCA_964347195.1 uncultured Ectothiorhodospiraceae bacterium | reverse complement strand
CCTGAGTCCTTGTGAAAAGCCCGATCCGGGCGACGGGGGTCCGCCTCGAACCCGGCTTCGCCATTGAGGGAGGCATACGGAGTCTGGTGATGCCGGCGGCTCGCTCGACTCCGTTTGTCGCGGCTGCTCTTCACCCGCTGGTCCCGAAGTAAAGACACGCTCCTTCAATCAGGCATGGTACCACCGGCAGCAGCGCATCGTTGAATCATGCGAGAGGCCGCTACCCGGACCGACCGCGGGGGCGGTACGGGCGGGGAATGGCCAATGCCCTCGTGCCCCAATCCGGGTTTGGCACCGCCAGGATACGAACTCCCCTTTCACCCGGGAGGTCAACGCACCACGAACCGGTGTTCGTGGACGAAATGGCCACGACGAACAAAATATACTCTTTAGTTTCAATAAGTTATCAGTAAACCGGTGAGGCGCGGCGACGCCCGGCGGGATGCTGGAAGCCATCCGACAGAGCCGATGCCGCCTTCACCCGGCCTGGGGGATGGACGCGCCGAGCCGAGGTGGGAATGGCGCGCATCGGCTTTCGTCGCGGCACGGTCTCTACCTGGTTGCCCCCATCCGGTCCCTCGCCCAGGCGCGCCACAGGAGCCAGGCGCCGCCAAGCGCCATCGGCAGGCACAGGACCTGCCCCATCGTCAGCCAGTCGAAGGCGAGGTAGCCGTGCTGCCGGTCCGGCACCCGCACGAGCTCCACCGCGGATCGGAACACCGCGTAGGCCAGCAGGAAGAGCCCGGAGGTCGCCATCGCCGGCCGCGGCCGGCGGGAGAACCACCACAGCAGCGCGAAGAGCGCCACGCCCTCGAGCAGGGCCTGGTAGAGCTGCGAGGGGTGGCGCGGCTGATCGTCGGCGCTCGGAAACACCATGGCCCAGGGCAGGCTGCTCGGGCTGCCCCAGAGGTTGCCGTTGATGAAGTTGCCCACCCGTCCCGCCGCGATCCCGAGGGGCACGAGAGGGGCGACGAAGTCCGCGACCTCGAAGAAGGCGCGCGAGCGGCGCCGCGCATAGACGAGCATCGCCACGATGACCCCGATCAGCCCGCCGTGGAAGGACATGCCGCCTTCCCACAGGCGCAGGACCGAGAGCGGCTCGCGCAACGCGCCGGGCAGGTCGTAGAAGAGCACGTAGCCGAGGCGCCCTCCCACGACCACTCCGAGCGCGACATAGAAGAGCACGTCGTCGACATCGTTCCCGCGCCACCCCCGCGTGGGGTCCGAGGCGCGCCGCCGTCCCAGCCACCAAGCGAGGCCGAAGGCCACCAGGTACATGAGGCCGTACCAGTGGACGGCGAGGGGGCCGATCTGGACCGCAACCGGATCGATATCGGGGTGTCTGAGCATTTCGCCGCGCGATCCTACTCTCGACGGCGTCCGTCCGCCCGCACCCGCGTGCCCGCAGGGCGCACCGCAGGTTACCCAAGGCAGGTGATGGGCAGAGGCGGCGGCTCCCCGCACCCGCGGGCGCACCGCGCGCGAGGCGCATCCCACCAAGCGGGACCTACGCCCATTCCGGCCGGTCGCACTGCTGCGCTCGAGGCGCACCCCCGACGTCATTCCCGCGAAGCTTGTCCCCGACCCCGATCGGGGAGCGGGAATCCATGGATGCATCTCCACGCACGCGAGGCGCGCCCGGTGAAGACGCACCTCGGCGACGCTGTCCCGCACCTTCGCGGGGATGGCCGGTCCTCGCCGGGCACGGGCATCGCCGCTGTCCGCTGTCCCGCGCCGTCGCGGGCATCGCGCCGCCGCTTCGCACCGATGCACGCCCGCGGGACCGGGGCGCTGCGACGTGCGGGCCGGATATAATCGCCTGCCCACCCCCGAGGCCCGAGCGCATGCCCCCCGAGCCCCCCGCCGGCAACCGACTCGCGGCCGAGACCAGCCCCTATCTGCTCCAGCACGCCGCCAACCCCGTCGACTGGTACCCTTGGGGCGAGGAGGCCCTGGAGAAGGCCGCCCGCGAGGGGAAGCCCATCCTGTTGTCGGTGGGTTACTCCGCCTGCCACTGGTGCCACGTGATGGCGCACGAGTCCTTCGAGGACCCCGGCACCGCGGAGCTCATGAACCGGCTCTTCGTCAACGTCAAGGTCGATCGCGAGGAACGTCCCGACCTCGACAAGATCTACCAGAGCGCCCAGCACCTGCTCACCCGGCGCAGCGGAGGCTGGCCGCTCACGATGTTCCTCGATCACGAGGACCGCGTCCCCTTCTTCGGCGGCACCTACTTTCCCCGGACGGCGCGCTTCGGTCTGCCCTCCTTCCAGGACATCCTGCGCCGGGTCGGCCACTTCTACGCCGAGCGTCGCGGCGAGCTGCGCGAGCAGGGCGAGGCCCTCGTCGCCGCGCTCAGGAGCCTCGAGCCCGAGGCCGAGGGCAACGAGATCGTGACGCCACGGCCGCTCGAAGAGGCGAGAACCCTCCTCGCGCGCTCCTTCGACGCCGAGCACGGCGGTTTCGGCGCGGCGCCGAAGTTCCCCCATCCGACCAACATCGAGGGGCTGATGCGGGCCTTCGCCGCCTCCACCCAGGGACCCCGCCGCGACGATTTCGCCCTCTCCATGGCCACCCACACCCTGCGGAAGATGTGTCTCGGCGGCATCTACGACCATCTCGGCGGCGGCTTCTGCCGCTACTCGGTGGACGAGCGCTGGATGATCCCGCACTTCGAGAAGATGCTCTACGACAACGGCCCCCTCCTCGCCCTCTGCGCCCAGGCCTGGCAGGCCACCGGCGAGGGTCTCTTCCGGCGGGTGGCGGCGGAGACCGGCGAATGGGCGATGCGGGAGATGCAGTCCCCGGAAGGCGGCTACTACTCCTCCCTGGACGCCGACTCCGAAGGCGAAGAAGGCAAGTTCTACGTGTGGGAGCCCGAGGAGGTGCGAAGCCTCCTCCGCGAAGACGACTACCCGGTGTTCGCGGCGCGCTTCGGACTCGACCGCCCCCCCAACTTCGAGGGCCGGCACTGGCACCTGCACGTCCGGACCGGACTCGGGGAGCTGGCCCGGCGCTTCGACTCGAGCCTCCCGGAGGTCGAGGCCGTCCTCGACCGCGCCCGCTGCGCCCTGCTCGCGGTGCGCGCGGAGCGGGTCTGGCCGGGCCGCGACGACAAGGTGCTGACCTCGTGGAACGCGCTCATGATCAAGGGCATGGCGGTGGCGGGGGGCATCCTGTCCGAGCCACGCTTCGTTCGCTCCGCGGAGCGGGCGCTCGACTTCGTGCGGGAGCGACTGTGGCGGGACGGGCGCCTGCGCGCCACCTGCAAGGACGGCCGCGCCCGCTTCGCCGCCTATCTCGACGACCACGCCTTCCTCATCGACGCGATCCTGGCCCTGCTCCAGGAGCGCTGGAACGGCGCGCGCCTCGCCTTCGCGGTCGAGCTCGCGGAGGTGCTCCTGCGCCACTTCGAGGACCCGGACACCGGTGGCTTCTTCTTCACCGCCGACGATCACGAGGCGCTCATCCACCGCTCCAAGCCCTTCGCGGACGACGCCCTGCCCGCCGGCAACGGAGTCGCCGCGCACGCGCTCGGGCGCCTCGGACACCTGCTCGGGGAGAGCCGCTACCTCGAAGCGGCGGAACGCGCGGTCCGCGCCGGCTG
The DNA here is from genome assembly GCA_964347195.1 of uncultured Ectothiorhodospiraceae bacterium. Lineage (GTDB taxonomy): Bacteria > Pseudomonadota > Gammaproteobacteria > HK1 > HK1 > JAJEAD01. The sequence goes on along the minus strand of CAYFYD010000233.1, from coordinate 2,952 downwards.
GAAGTCCATCGAACGCGCCCCCCACGCCCACACCACGATGCTGCTCGCGGTGGACGAGTTCATCTACCCGCCCCGGACGACGGTGCTGCGCGGCTCACCCGAGGCGCTGCGCGCCTGGGTCACCCGTTGCCGCCGGCACTACGCCCCGCGCCGCGCCGTGTTCGCCATCCCCGCCGGCGCTACGGGTCTCCCCGGCCTCCTCGCCGAGCGCCGGCCGGCCTCGGATGCGGTGGCCTACGTGTGCCACGGCCATCACTGCGAGGCCCCGATAGCGAGCCTGGACGCGCTCGACGAGGCGATGCGGGAAGGAGAGGTCGGCCCCGTCTGATCCCCGCCCCCCGAAGGACCGCTCCCTCCCCGCGCCGGGGCAGGGCTCGCCTTCGAACCCGCCGGGCGGCCCCGGGGCGCTACCAGTCGAGGCGCCGGCCGAAGTGCTCCTTGAACAGCTCCTCGATCCGGGCCGGGTCGAATCGGTGGCGCTGGGTCCCGTGATGTTCGACCTTGATCGCGCCGAGCAGCGACGCGAGGCGTCCGGTGCTCTCCCAGTCCAGACCGCGGGCGAGGCCGAAGAGCAACCCGGCCCGGTAGGCGTCGCCGCAGCCGGTGGGGTCCACCGCCCGGCGCGCCCGGGCCGCCGGGATCTCGACCCGGCGCCCTCCGCTGTGGATCTCCGAGCCCCGGGCGCCGCGGGTGACGATGAGGGCGTCGAGGCGCCGCGCCGCATCCTCCGGCGCATAGCCGGTGAGGCGGTGCACCAGCTCCCATTCGTAGTCGTTCACCGCGAGCCAGGTCGCTTGGTCGATGAAGCGCAGGAGCTCTTCCCGGTTGAACATCGGCAGTCCCTGCCCGGGATCGAAGATGAAGGGGATGCCGGCCTCGGCGAACTGGGCGGCGTGCGCGAGCATGCCCTCCCTGCCGTCCGGCGCCACGATGCCGATCGATACGTCTTCCGCGTCGCCCACGCGATTCCGATGGGCGTGGTTCATCGCTCCCGGATGGAAGGCGGTGATCTGGTTGGCATCCAGGTCGGTGGTGATGAAGGCCTGCGCGGTGAACTCCGAATCGATGACCGAGACGTGCCGTCGATCGATGCCGCACCGGTCCATCCATTCCCCGTAGGGTCCGAAGTCATTGCCCACCGTCGCCATCGGCAACGGGTCACCGCCCAGCAGGGCGAGGTTGAAGGCGATGTTGCCCGCGCAGCCGCCGAGCTCCCGGCGCATCTCGGGGACGAGGAACACGACGCTCAGCATGTGCACCTTGTCGGGGAGGATGTGGTTCTTGAAGCGGTCCTCGAAGACCATGATGTTGTCATACGCGATCGACCCGCAGATCAAAGCCCTCATTCCCTACATCTCCTCTGCTCGATTCCGCCCCCCACGCGATCCCTGATCGCTCGAGCCTGCGGATTCCCGCCCGGGCGGGAATCCGCCCGTCTCGTCCTCCGAAGTGGCTTCGAGCGATCGCGGCTGCGACGGCCGGGCCTTCCCGCGATGGTCTCGCGCCGGCACGAGCGCCGCAGGGCTCGTTGGTTGTCCGGCGCCGGATGAAGCGGGCAGGGTCCGCCGGACCGCTCCGACTCCGCGTCTTTCGGCACTGCATCGCACTCCACGAGCTTCCACGTCAGATCGCGCCCGCCGCCAGGACCGGCTCCGGCCTCGCCCACTCGGGCTCGACCACCCGCCGGAGGTAGCGCCCGGTGTGCGATGCTTCCTCGGCCGCAACCTGCTCGGGCGTACCCACCGCCACCACTTCGCCGCCCCCCTCTCCGCCCTCGGGTCCGAGGTCGATGACCCAGTCGGCGGTCTTGATCACGTCCAGGTTGTGCTCGATCACCACCACGGTGTTGCCGTGGTCGCGGAGCTTGTGCAGCACCCGCAGCAGATGCGCGACGTCGTGCGCATGCAGCCCGGTGGTCGGCTCGTCCAACAGGTAGAGGGTGCGGCCGGTCTCGCGGCGGGAGAGCTCGCGGGAGAGCTTCACCCGTTGCGCTTCGCCCCCGGAGAGGGTGGTCGCCCGCTGGCCGAGCTGCACATAGGAGAGCCCGACTTCCATCAGGGTATCGAGCTTTCGGGCGATGGCGGGCACCGGGGCGAAGAAGTCCGCCGCTTCCTCGACCGTCATCTCCAGCACTTCGTGGATGCTCTTTCCCTTGTAGCGGATCCCGAGCGTTTCCCGGTTGTAGCGGGTGCCCTTGCACACGTCGCAGGGCACGTACACATCGGGAAGGAAGTGCATTTCGACCTTTATCACCCCGTCGCCGCTGCACGCCTCGCAGCGGCCGCCGCGCACGTTGAAGCTGAAGCGCCCCGGCGTATAGCCGCGCGAGCGCGCCTCCTGGGTGCCGGCGAAGAGCTCGCGGATCGGGGTGAACAGGCCGGTGTAGGTCGCAGGGTTCGAGCGCGGCGTGCGGCCGATCGGGCTCTGATCGATGTCGACCACTTTGTCGAAATGGTCCAGGCCCTCCACCGCGTCGCAGGGCGCCGGCTCGAGCGCGGCGTGGCCGAGCTTGCGGGTGGCGAGGCGGTAGAGCGTGTCGTTGACGAGAGTGGACTTCCCGGACCCGGAGACTCCGGTCACGCAGTTCATCAGGGCCACCGGCACTTCCACGTCGAGGTCCTTCAGGTTGTTGCCACGGGCGCCGCGCAGGACCACCGCGCGATGCGGATCGCGGGGCACGCGCTCGACCGGCACCTCGATGCGGCGCGCGCCGCTCAGGAACTGACCGGTGAGCGAGTCGGGGCAGGCCATGATCTCCCGGGGAGGGCCCTGCGCCACCACCCTCCCGCCATGCCGCCCGGCCCCCGGCCCCATGTCGACGACATGGTCGGCGCTGCGTATCGCCTCCTCGTCGTGCTCGACCACGATGAGGGTGTTGCCGATGTCGCGCAGGTGCTCCAGGGTGTCGAGGAGGCGACGGTTGTCCCGCTGGTGCAGGCCGATGGACGGTTC
>CAYFYD010000232.1:0-6586 GCA_964347195.1 uncultured Ectothiorhodospiraceae bacterium | reverse complement strand
TTCGATCGGCGTGGGACCGAACATCAACGGGTAGCGTTCGAACTTCTCCAGCATCACCGACTGCCCGGAGGGAGCGCGCCCCGGTACCGGCACCGGCCGTCGGCCGGCGCCGAGGACCTCCCGGGCTCGGCTCGAAAGACGGACACTGCTCGCGCCCGCGGACCGCGCTCAGGCCAGATACTTCTTCGGTACCGCAGCTCCCATCGTGTACTTGGGGTCCACGAAGTTGCCGAGCCGCACCTTGCCGCATTGACTCAGCATCATGTAGGCATCCCACTGATCGAATCCGTAGTCCGCCACCATCCAGCGGATCAGCTCCCGATAGGCGATGCGCGCCGCGTCTTCGAGCGGCCGCGTGCTGCCGATCGCCATGATGAAGTCGTCGGCCTCGAGGCGCGGCCACTCGATGGGCCATCCCTTGATGAGATCGACCGTGATCGTGGTGGTGGTCGGGTACTCGACGGCGACGCCGCACACCTCTCCGTCCCCCTGGCAAGCGTGCGCGTCGCCGATGAAGAGGCGTCCACCGGGCGATCGGACCGGCAGGTAGGTGACGGTGCCCGGCCCCATGTCGGGCAGGTCCATGTTCCCGCCGTGGTTGTCCGGCGTCAGCGAGTTGATCGAGTCGATCTCCGGAGAGCAACTGAGCGTGCCGATGTGCGGGCGGTAGGGCAACGTCACCCGATCGCTCCAGTAGACATTGCTCTCGTCGAGCTCTACCTTGCGCACCACCTCCGGCAGCGGCTCGTTGAGGGTCGCGGTGAGGGTGGTGCCCGTGAGCGCTCCGAACTCCTTGATCATGCAGCAGGTGCCGCGCGGGTTGGGCCCTCTGGGCAGCATTCTCTCGATGTGGACGGCCAGCACGTCGCCCTTCTCCGCCCCGTCGACCATGATCGGGCCGCACTGCGGATTGAGCCAGGGCATCTCCAGAATCTCCGCGGGCACATCGCTCTCGCGGGTGATCTTTCCCTCGAACGCGTCCCGAGTCTCCACCACCACGCGATCACCGGGTGCGATGTGCAGGACCGGTTCGGAGTACGGACCGATGGTGTAGTGGTAGGTTCCCTGCATCGCTTCGGTCAGCTCGTGGGTAACCCCGGAAGAACCCCCTCCAACCCCCCGCGCATACATGAGCGACCCGCTGACCCATTCGTTCGGATAGGGCCTCGTGATCATTTCCATCGTGGTCTCTCCTCTCTCGACTCGGGTGTCCACCGACACCGCTGCTTGACCGGATAACGGCGCCCCGACTGTACGAACCCGGGGTCGCTCACTGTCTATACCGCGAGGTACGCGGCAACCCGCTCGGTGCTCTCCAGCTCGCCGCGCTCGAGCTTCGCCACCACCGTGCCCTTGTCGAGGACATAGGCGCGCTGCGCCACGGTCTGCACGAGATCGATGTTCTGCTCGACGATCAGCACGGTCAGTCCCTTCTCGCGGTTCAAGGTGCCGATGAAGCCGCCGAGCTCCTGCACCACGCTCGGCTGAACCCCGTCACTGGGCTCGTCGAGCAGGAGCAGGTCGGGATCGTTGATGAGGGCGCGGGCGATGGCGAGCATCGCCTGTTGGCCGCCGCTCAGGGTCCCGCCTCGTTGCGCGAGGCGCTCGCGAAGAAAGGGGAAGTACCCGAATACCGCCTCGAAATCGAGGGAGCGCCGGCTCTCGTTGACGAGCCCCCCCATGCGGAGGTTGTCGCGCACCGTCATGTGCGGAAAGATGCCGCGCCCCTGGGGTACGTAGCCGATCCCGAGGCGCGCTCGCCGGAAGGCGCTCAAGGCGGTGATGTCGCGCCCCCGATACTCGATCCGGCCGCTGCGGGCCGACAGAAGACCGATGAGGGTCTTCATCAGGGTCGTCTTGCCGACCCCGTTTCGTCCCAGCACGCTCACCACCTCGCCCGCCTCGATCGCGAGCCCGAATCCCTGCAACACGTCCCCGACGGCGTATCCGGAACGCAGGTCGGAGGCGGAGAGCATCACTGCGCGTCCTGCTTCAGGCCTGACCGAGATAGATCCGTCGCACGTCGTCGTGCGCGGTGATCTCGTCGATGGAGCCTTCGGCGAACACACTGCCCTGATGGAGCACGGTGACCCGCTGTGCGACCTCGCGAACGAAGGCGATATCGTGTTCCACCACCACGATGGTGAGTCCGTCGCCATTGAGGTACTGGAGCACCCTGGCGGTCTGCGTGGTCTCTTCGGGCGACATTCCGGCGGTCGGTTCGTCGAGCAGGAGAATGTCGGGACCTCCCGACAGCACCATCGCGATCTCGAGCCACTGGAGCTGATGGTGAGGCAGCTCGCGTGCCGGAGTCTCCCAGCGCCCGTCGAGCTCGAACACCGAGAGCGCGTAGCGATAGCGCTCCTCCGACCTCCCGGAGCGGGAGCGTGCCCCGCCTCCCATCGCGCCCATCGGCACTTCCAGGTTCTGGCGCACCCGGAGGTCGTGAAAGGCACGGTTGGTCTGGAACGTGAGGCCCACGCCGAGGCGCACGCGCCGGAAGCTCGGGAGCGACGTGACGTCCTGACCCTTGATGAAAATGCGACCCGAGTCCGGCCGGTGGATGCCGCAGAGCAGGGCGAACAGCGTCGACTTGCCGGCGCCGTTGGGACCGATGATGCAGCGCAGCTCGCCCTCCGCGACATCGAGGTTCACCTGCTCGGTCGCGACGATCCCGCCGAAGCGCTTGGCGAGGTCCCGAGTCGCGAGAAAGGTGCCGGAGGCGCTCATGACCTCGTGACGCAGCCGTCCTCAGCCTCGGCGCAGCGTGTCGCGGAGCTTGCGAAGACCGCCGCGCAACCCGTCCTCGGCCAGCATGACCACGATGCCCCGCGGGAAGAACAGCATGACGACCACCAGCAAGGCGCCGATGATGACGAGCGCGTACTGGTTTCCTGCCGACGAGAGGGAGTAGTTGAGCCAGTTGAGCGCATAGGTGGCGATCGCGACGGCGAGGAGACTGGTGCGACCTCCCACCGCGATCCAGATGACCGGAAGCGCGGCCTGGACGAGCCCCACCTGGGAAGGCGTGATGTAGTTCCCCCACTGTACGTAGAACAGGCCGGAGAGGCCGGCGAGCACGCTCGCGAGCACGAAGACTCCGAGCTGGCGGGCGCGAATGTCGTAGCCGAGCAGCTCCGCCCGCAGGGGGTCTTCGCGGATGGCGAGCATGACTTTCCCGAAGTGGGAGTTGACGAGCATGCGACAGCCGAAGTAGCACAACATCGCGGCGACGAGAACGAAGTAGTAGAACGTGTATCCGTAGAAGACGAGACTGCCGATCTGGAACGACGGGATACCGGTCATGCCGTTGTATCCCCCGAGCTGGACGTTGCCCACGCGCCACTGGTAGCCCGCGGTCTGGCCGAGAAACGTCTCGAGCAGGAGGGTCAGCACCAGCGTCAGGATGGGCACGATCCATGCCTGTACCCGGGCGTAGAACACGAAGTAGCCGAATACGGCGGACACGAGCGCGCACGCGGCGAGCGCTCCCAGCTCGCCCACGATCGGTCCCCAGCCCGTGCCGGTCAGGTTGCCGGCGATGATTCCGTAGACGTAACCCGCGATACCGAAATAGGCGACCTGGCCGAAGCTCAGCACCCCGCAATAGCCCCACAGCAGGCAGAGCCCCAGCGCCATCGGCAGATTGAGCAGATAGTAGGAGACGTTGTAGGCCTCGAACTCGCTCAGCCACATGGGGCTCGCGAACAGGTAGAGGACGAGGACCGCGAAGGCCATCCAGAAGCGGGGAGTGCGACCGATGTCCTCGGGGCCGGTGGCGAGGTGAAGCAGTCGCATCTCTCAGGCCGTGGGCCGGGAGCGCCGGTCCGACCAGCGTTGGAAGTAGGCCGAGACGCCGTTCGGCATCAGCCGGATGATGACGAGCGCGGCGAGCAGCAACGCCACCAGGCCCAGAAACGCGCCGAAGAAGAACCCCACCGGCGTGCGCACCAGAGACAGGAGCAGGCTGCTGCCGACGGCCCCCGCGATCACGTTGGACGCACCGCCCACCACCACGGTGATGAAGGCGGGGGCCACGAACTGCTGGCCCATGAAGGGCATGATGGAGGCGGTGGGGGCGAGGAGGGCACCGCTGAACCCGGCGAGGCCCGCGCCCAGGCTGAAGGTCAGCATGTAGATGCGGTCCGTGTTCACGCCCAGAGCGCGCGCCATTTCGGCGTTCTGCATGGTGGCGCGCGCGTGCAGCCCGAACTCGGTGCGGTTGTAGAGCCACGCCAGTCCGACGACCGCGGCCGCCGATACCGCGATGAGGATGAGCCAGTAGACCGAGAGCGAGTACTGCCCGACGTCGATGGCTCCTCCCGGAATGGGAATGGAGGGCAGGAAGGGCCCCAGCACCAGGAAGGTCCCCTGACTGAGGAGCAGACTGATGCCCCAGGTGACCACCAGGGCGCCGAGCTCCCGCCCGTAGAAGCGGCGAACCACCAGTCGCTCCAGCACGGCACCGAAGGCGGCGACCACGAAGAACGCGATGACGACGGCAATCGGAAACGGAAATCCCGCCTGGTACGCGAGCGATGCCGTGTAGGCGCCCATCATCATGAGCTCGCCGTGGGCGAGATTGATGATGTTCATCATCCCGAGGATGACGATCAGTCCGAGCGCGCACAGCAGCAGGAACGCGCCGTTCGTCCCGAACTGGTAGAGGATGCTTACGACGACGCCGAGATCTTCCATGAGTCTCCCGTTCGTCCGGAGAGCAGCCGATCACGCAACCCGCCGCACGAACACTCGTTCATGCGGCGGGCTGCGGACGGTTCACCCGAACTCCCCGATCAAGCGGATCCGCTATGCCATCCCGAACATGGAGAAGTAGGGGTCCTCGTCCGGAACGTACTGCTTGTACTCGGGGTGACGGATCAGATTCACCCCCAGGCGCTGGAGCCACCACGCCTGGATCATCGGCCACTCGCGCACGAAGTGCACATCGTGATTGTCGTCACACACCGCGAGCCGGATGTAGTGGGCGCAGTGATGGGTTCCCGGCTCGAGGAACACCGCGCCCTCCGGGGCCTCGATCGCCCAGCCGAGCTCGAGCGCCCGCTTCACCGTTTCCTGATCCGTGGTGCCGGCGAGACGCGCCGCCTGCGCGTACATGTGGACGGTGAAGTAGGTGTTCTGAGCCATCTCCCCGATGTACTGATCCTCGGGGAACATCTCCATCCAGCGCTTCACGAAGGCCCGGTTGCGGGCGGTCGGGACCTCGAGCTGGTACTGAATCGCGTTGTGCATCTGATTCAGCGAGGGCGGCGGGAAGCGCTTGTGCTCGTAGCCCTGCGCCATGTTGACGGTGGACGCCATCGGCAGCGCGAGCCCGGCCGCGGCCGCCTGCGGGTAGTAGTTGTGGTGGTTCTGGCCGACCAGCAGGGTCATCACCCAGTCCGGCTTGGCCTGCTGGATGCGGGCGATCACCTGGCTGAACTCGGAGACCGAGAGGGGGATGAACTCCTCGCCGATGATCTCCCCGCCGACCAGCGGCACGAATGCCTTGGTCCAGGCCGCCGTCAACTGGCCGAAGTTGTAGTCCGCCGCGATCGTGTAGCAGCGCGGGCCGAATTTCTCGACCATGTACTGCACCACCGGGATCACCTGCTGCTCGCATACCGGTCCGGTGCAGAAGGTGTTCGAGTCGGCGACGCCGCCCTCGTACTGGTTGGTGTAGAAGTAGAGCTGGTTGAACTGATCGACGATCGGCCGAATCGCCTCGCGCTCGGCGCTCGCGAAGCCCGCGACCAGCACGTCCACCTCGTCCTGCTGGATGAGGCGCCGGGTGAGCTGCTGCCAGAGGGCGTTGTTGCTCTGTCCGTCGGCGGAAACGAGCTCCACTTCGCGACCGAGGATGCCCTGATCGCCGGAGTCGACAAAGACGTCGTCGTCCTCCACGAACACACTGGCGGTCGAGTCCATGGCGCCGCCGTCCCCTACCACGTCGAGGCCGACCCCTTCCTTGCTGATCACGGGCGACATCCCCGCGTAGGCGGCGAGCGGACCGTAGCCGCCGGTGCCGATGTTGGCACCCCCCTTCAGGGTCTTGCCTTCGTTGATCTCCTTCACCGCGAGCTGCGCCGCGTGCAGCTTCTGCAGTCCGTAGACCGAGAGGTTTCCGGACTCGTCCTCGATGAAGCCGATCTTGACCGGCCCGCTCTCCTGCGCCCGGGCCATCCGCAGCCCCGGGAAGAAGCTCGCGCTGGTCGCGGTGGTGGCGGCCACCGCGGATCCGGTGAGAAAGGTGCGGCGTTTCAACTGCGGACCCCGCCAGAGCGTGCTCGCACTCTGCGCGTCGGCTCCCCCCGGATGAGCGCTTTCGCTGCTCTTGCCGGCCGGCTGTGTCGCTCCGGCCTCATCGTTCACATTCGACACTCTCTTCTCCTCGGACATCATCGTCTCCTGGATGGACTGATACGGCACTCTGACCAGTAAGGCAGGCTAAACATAGCAAGCGTCCGATCGGGTCACAAGCTCCGGACCGGTGGCTGCAGGACCATTCAGAAGTCGAGTTGCGGGGTTCGAAGTACTGGATCAGGCGATGGATTCCCGCGCCCCCTCCCGTCATTCCCGCGAAGCT
>CAYFYD010000231.1:0-6589 GCA_964347195.1 uncultured Ectothiorhodospiraceae bacterium | reverse complement strand
CGAAAGCGCATGAAAATGATCTGCAGGAGGCCCACCGGCGCGGGGGAGAGGATCGATTGCCACCAGAGCCAGAACGCATTCCAGATGAGCGCGATGAGCGCGAGCCCGATGACGGCGATGACGACGATCGTCAAGAGGCCGATGATGTCGAAGGTCATGATGGTATCGCTCATGTTGTTGCTCATGATGAGCCAAGTGATCAGTGCGCCGATGGCGGCGATGATGGCCAGGATGCCGAAAGCTGTCCCGGTGCTTGCTTCGGTTTCCGGCGCGTTGCTCATGGCCTCAGCCTGCGATCGACGTCGGACGCCGCACACGGAGGCGTCTTCCCGGCTCCGGCACGCATGTTAACCTGCATTCGCGTCCCCGTCTCCGGGCCAAGCATCGGATCCGGGGGGCGTTTTACGCCGTCCGGAGCGCCGCCTCCCGGCGCTTCGATGCGCTTTCGTGCGCCCCGCTGTTGCCGCAATCGGGTGTCGTGCGGTGTCGCCAGCGGCCCCGCTCGTCCAATGCGCCCCTCACGGAGCCGCGCTCACGGGGAGTCCGTGGCGTGAAATGCCCCGCATCGGGTGGCGGGTCTCACCCGCGCTCGGCGCCCCCCACCCCTTCCGGCGGCCCCTCGCCCGCCGGGCGCACGAAGATGATCGCGCCGTCGATCTCCCCGACCACCACCCGGGCGGACGCTTCGAGCATGCCGCCCCGAACCTGGACGTCGCACTCTCCCCCCGGGAAGCGCGCGCGGCCGGAGGGGCGCGCCGGGGTAACCATGGTCCCGATCGAGCCCGGTCCGATCCCGAGCCGGTCGGCCACGTGGTGGTAGCCGGCCTCCTCCGTGATCTCGCTCTTGGGCACGATGTGCGAGGTCCGCAGGCGCGCCAGACCCCGGCGGACGAGGAAGACGGCGAGGATCGGCACGACGATGACCATGACCCACCCCACCGGCTCTCCGGCGCGAAAGGCGAAGTGGATCGCGGCGGCGGTCGAGGCGATGGCGCCGGCGAGCAGCAGCCCGAAGGAGACTACGAAGAACTCGAAGAAGAGCAGCATGACGCCGAGCGCGAGAAGCGCCACCGCGTAGCCGGCTTGTATCCAGTCGATCTCCACCCCGTCCGGATCAGGGCTCGAGGCCCGGTCCCCCGTCGGCCCGGGCGCGCACCAGCAGCTCGCCGAACTCCACTGCGACGACGTCCACCGCCCCGCCGGGCGCGACGTAGGCCCCGTGCTCGACCCGGGCGCTGTGGGGCTCCCCGCCCACCAGCACCGTGCCGCTCGGGTGCAGGCCGTCAACGGTATGGCCGCGCCGCCCGATGAGGGAAGGGGCTCGCGCCTCCACCTTGCCGCTGCTGGTTCCGGTGACTTCGTCCGCGAGCGCGAAGCGCCGGCGCAGGCGGGAACGCGGCATGAGGATGAAGACCGCGGCGGCGCCCGCCGCCAGGACCCCGAGCGCGAGGAAGCTCTGCACGACGGCGCCCTGGAGTGCGTCCACGAACTCGGGGTTGTCGAAGTCGAAGTCGATCTCGTTGGGGAGGAAGAGCATCACGAGCGCGAGCAGCACGAGCGCGCCGCCCGCCACGCCGATCAGTCCACCGCCCGCCGCGGTGAGGAGCTCGACCGCGAGCAGGGCGACTCCGGCGATGAGCAGCAGCACCTCCAGGTTCTCCGCGAGGTCCAGGTAGTACTGCGCGAGCAGGAAGAGGCCCCCGAGCGCCGCGGCGATCAGCGCCCACCAGCCCACCCCGGGCGTGTTCAGCTCGAAGAGGATGAACAGCAGGGCGAGGCCCGCGAGCATCGGTGCGAAGGTCGACAGGAGCCACGCGGTGGTCTCGGACCCGCGCGGGCTCAGGTCCGTCACCGTCTCGGGGTCGATGCCGAGTGCCGCGTAGAGCGCGTCGATACTCTCCGCCTCGCCCGTCGCCATGCCCATCGAGAGGGCTTCGCGGCCGGTCAGGGTGAGGAGGCGGTCCTCGCCTCGGTACAGGACGAGCTGGCGCTCGTCGTCCGCGTCGAGCTCGGGATGGGTGAGGAGGAAGTCGGGGAGGTCATCCTCGATGACGTACTCGCTCTCGCCCCCCGGGAGGACGGCGCGGTACAGCTTCTGGTTACGGGCGGTCATCTTGAGCAGCAGGGCCCGGTCCCACCCGTTCTGCTCCGCCGCCTGCACCAGCAGCGAGCGCACCACCGTCTCGATCTTCTCGGGCGCGTACTCGATCCTGCCCTCGCGGTTGATGAAGATGACGCCGATGTCGCCGATGGACGCGGTCTGCGCCACGTACAGCTCCTCGTGGGCGTAGGCGATCATGGCGCCGGCCGATATCGCGCGGAAGTCCACGTAGGCGATCATCCGCAGTCCCTCGCGGGGCTGGTCGATGACCCGCTTGAACATCTCGCGCGCGTGCGACACTTCTCCGCCGTCGGTGTCGATGTGCATGATGAGGGTGTCGAGGCCCTGGGCGTGCGCGTCGTCGATCGCACGGTCGAGATAGCGGTGGCGGAGGCGGTCGATGGTCCCGCTGAGGTGTGCGTAGCCCACCCGTGCCGCCTTCGCCTCGGCGGGGGCCTCGCCGAGAGCGCCCGCGGCCCCGAGGAGGACGGCAGCCCCGAGAAGAACGGCGGCCCCGAGCGGTGCGGCCCCGAGCCGGCCCGTCGCCTCAGTCCGCACCGGAGTCTCCTTCGAGCATCGCCCGCGCCAGACACTCGGGCAGCACCTTCATCATGCTCTCCGGCACGGTGGTGGCGGGCGTCCACTCGATCGCGTACTTCCCACCGTCGCCGCGGCGGTAGACGAGATAGCAGCGCCCGCCGCGCTCGAGGCTGAGCTCGGCCCACTCCTGGCGGTACATGCGGTCGAGGCCGGCGTCGCTCACCAGCACCCCGAGGCGCAGGCGCATCGGCCGGCTCACCGGATTCATCACCGTCATGAGCTCCGGCTCCGCCTCCGCGGCGTGGGCGAGGGCGAACCCGAGCAGCGCCCGAAGCGCGGCGTCGTCGGCCTCCGGGAACCGGCGCCACCGCGCCAGGATCTGCGCTCTCGCCCGCTCGATCGGAGCGGGGGAGGGCGCGGAAGCCGTGTCCTTCGCTTGCTCTTCGCTCATCTTCCCACCCCGGGATTATGCACCAGCCCGCATTTAGCACCGAGCTTCGTGAGCCGCGGGCGTCGAGACGCCTTGGACCCCGGGCGTACGGATTCGAGAGACACTGGAGCCCATGGTAGTAACCATGTCGAAGTGGCTCGGGGGAGTACGCCCGTTCCCCGGGAGCGGATCGGTGTCCGCAGCAGGAGCTCAGGTAAAGAAATGCGGGCCAGCCCCTTTCGCCCGCGCGCCGGCGACTCAGCAATTCTCATTCTGTTCGTCGGGTCCCGCGGCAGGACCGGCACGACCGTCGATCTGCCCCCGATCTGCCCCGGATCGAGTCGCAAGGAGAAGACGGCTTGCGGCTCAGGGTGAAGTCAGGCGCCAAAATGAGAGTTGCTGCCGGCGACTGTGTCGGCTGGAGAAACGGGAACGAATGGGGGATGCTTCAGGCACGCGCCCCGAGCAGGGAAGGGGATGCGAGGGCGGAGGAGGAGCCGGGCATGGACTCTGCGCTGGCGCGCGTCATCGACGCCATCCACGCCTCGACGCGCCGAGCGGTGATCGAGTTCGCCGGCGCCGGGGCGCAGGCCCTCGCATGGCTGCACGCGCGCCCCGGCTCCTCGCGTACGGTGCTGGAAGCGAGCGACCGCTACGCGCCCGCCGCGCTCGCCGAAGCCGCCGGGTTCACCCCCGCGCAGCACGTGCAGCCCGGTGTTGCGAGGGCGCTCGCGAGCGCCGCTCTGGTCCGGGCCTACGCCCTGGCTGGTCCCGTCGAGGGCCTGATCGGTGTCGGCTGGACGGCGGCGATAGCGACCGGGCGCCGCCGCCGCGGGGAGCACCGTTGCCACCTCGCGCTCTGCGACGCGTCGGGTCTGACCGGCTACGCGCTGCACCTCGACAAGGGAGCGCGCACCCGGGAGCAGGAGGAGCGGCTCGTCGCGCGGCTCGCGATCCTCGCCCTCGCCGGGGCGGTGCCGGAGTGCGAGGGTCTCGTGCTGCCGCTGGGCGAGGGCGAGCGTCTGGAGCGCCGGCACGCAGCGAGCACGCTGATCGCACGGGTTGCGGCGGGGGACTTCGCGTGGCTGCTGCGTTCCCCGGACGGCGCCTCGACGCCGGGGCGGCGTCTGTCCAACGCGGTACTGCTCTGCGGCTCCTTCAATCCCCTGCACGAGGCGCACTGCCGCCTCGCGGAGGTCGCGGCGGGCCTGCTGGGGCGTGAGCCCGTGTTCGAGCTGGGCCTCGTGAACGCGGACAAGACGCCCATCGCGGAGGAGGAGGCCGAGCGCCGATCCGCCCAGTTCGCCCGCTACGCTCCGGTGCTGCTCAGCGCCGAGCCGCGCTTCGTGGACAAGGTCCACTGGGTGCGGGAGAGCACCTTCGTGCTGGGTGCCGACACGCTGGTACGCCTCGTCGACCCACGCTTCTACGCCCGCGACGAAGGCGGCATGCGGGATGCTTTCGACCGGATCCGGGCGTCGGGGTGCCGCTTTCTCGTCGCCGCTCGCCTCGACCCTGCGAGCGGGAGGGTGAGGACGCTTGCGGACTGCGCGATACCCCGCGGCTTCGAGCGGCTCTTCGAAGCGATCCCCGCCGCGGACTTTCGCATGGACCTCTCGTCGACCACGTTGCGGGAGAAGATGCGGGACTCGAGTTCCGGGATTCGTTGACCGAAGTGGATTCCCGCCTCCGCGGGAATGACGGCGGTGGAGGGGTTGTCGGTCGTCGTGGGAGTGGCGCGTCGTGCGCAGATGACGTCATTCCCGCTTGCGTGGGAATGACGGCGGTGGAGGGGTTGGCGGTTGTCGTGGGAGTGGCGCGTCGTGCGCAGATGACGTCATTCCCGCGAAAGCGGGAATCCATCGCCTGATTCCATCAGCTCGCCCCCGGAGGCTCGGCTGCTACAAACGCGGGCGGTGATCGCGGCCCGAGAAGCCGACGAGCGGCCCTTCGACGCCGCGGCCCAGGGCCAGCACCTTGACCGCCTCGCCCATTTCTGCAGGCAGGGTGAGGCGTTTCACCTCCTGAGCGAAACGCAGGCACCTTTCGCTCCCGGGCGCGAGGCGGGCCCCCTGCTCGAGCAGCCCGGTGGCGATCAGGAACTCCGCCTGGGTCGTGAACCCGGCCACCTCGAGACCCGCCGTCTCCCCGGCGCGCGCGAGCGCAGTGAAGTCGACGTGAGCCGTGAGGTCCTGGAGGCCGGGCCGGAAGAAGGGATCGTAGTGGACCCGGTGGCGATAGTGGCAGGCGAGGGTGCCGGCGCGACGCTCGGGATGGTAGAGCTCGCGCCGGGGATAGCCGTAGTCGATGAGCAGCACGAGCCCCCGCGCGAGCCGCGCGGCCATCGTCCGCACCCAGGCCGGGGCGGCGAGGTGGACCTCGCAGACGTAGCCCGGCGGCAGCGGGGCTTCGAGGTCGCGGCGGATCGCCTCCCAGGCGCCGGCCAGCGCCGGCGACGGTGCGCGCCACTCGAGCCGGAAGGCGCCGTCCCGCCAGCCGACATGGGCTTCGCGCAGCGTGCCCCCCGTCACTTCGAGGCGGCTCGCGGGGAGCGCATCGATCACCTCGTTGGCCACCACCGCGCCCCGGAGACCGGGCTCGGGGAAGTCGTCGAGCCACCGCACGCGCGTCTCGAAGCCCTGCTCGCGCAGGTGCCGCGCCTGCCGGCGCCTGAGCTCCGCGCTCGGCTCGAGCACCAGGTAGGGGGGATCCAGACCGAGGGCGTGGAGCGCGTGCAGCATCCGGGCGGCGAGCCGGCCGCTCCCCGCTCCGACCTCCATCACCACCCCGTCCGGAACCCGCTCGAGCACCTGCGCCACTTGCCGCGCCACACAGGCCCCGAACGCGTCCGAGATCTCCGGTGCGGTGACGAAGTCGCCCTCCGGTCCGAAGATCGGGGCGGCGTTGCGGTAGTAGCCGAGGCCCGGCGCGTAGAGGCAGAGCTCCATGAAGCGCGAGAAGGGCATCGTGCCCCCTTGCGCCGCGATCTCCTCCCGAATGCGCGCCGCCAGCGCGGCGCTGACCGAGCCCGGCCCCGGGGCGGCGTCGGGCGCCTGCGGCTGCCTCACATCACCTCGGTGGTGATCTTGCCGGCCAGGCTGGGCGCGAAGTACTCGATGAAGGTGACGGCGTGGGAGCGAAGGTGAAGCCCCCGGCGCACCGCCACCCAGGTGGTGATCTCGGGGAAGACATCGTTGACTTCGATGGCGCACAGACCCGCGTCGCCCTCGGGCTCGAAGGCCATGCCGGCGATGATGCCGACGCCGAGGCCCAGCTTGACATGGGTCTTGATGATGTCCGCGTCGCGGGCGGTGAGCGCCACCCGGGGCTCGAGGCCGGCGTCTTCGAAGGGACGCAGCAGCGAAGAGCCGGGACGGGTGCTGAACGAGTAGGTGATGAGGGGATACTCGGCGATGTGTCCGATGCTCACCTCGTTGCGCCGGGTCAAGGGGTGCTGGTCGGGCACCACCACCACGGGGCGCCAGCGGTAGCAGGGATAGGCGATGGCGCTCGCGGGC
>CAYFYD010000230.1:0-6643 GCA_964347195.1 uncultured Ectothiorhodospiraceae bacterium | reverse complement strand
CCCGCGGCGCGCATCGTTGTCGTCGCCGAGGGGGCATCCACGGAGCCCACGTATCTCAAGGTGTTCAGTCTCGTGCACGGAAGCCCGTCGGTGAGGGTGGTCCTCATTGGCGGTGTGGGTGATCCGAGAGCCGTCGTCGAACGCGCGATCAAAGAGAAGGGGGAGTTGAAAGCCGACACACTCGCTGGCCGTGACTCGGTATGGGCAATGTTCGACCGCGATGCACACGCCCGATTCGACGAGGCGAGGGACTTGGCGCGAGGCAATAGCATCCCGTTGGCAGTGTCGAACCCTTGTTTCGAGCTTTGGGCGGTGTTTCACTACAGAGACCATGACGCTCCAATTGACCGGCACGCATGCCAAAGGATGCTCCGGCGGTTGTGTCCGAGTTACCGGGAAAGGAGAGGTAAGGTTTTCGACGATCCGGGTGTGATCGAGAACGGCTATCCGAATGCGGTAGAAAGGGCTGGGAGCTCGCTTGCTCGCCGAGAAGCGGAAGGGGTTGCTGGAGGGAATCCTTCTACGACGGTCCATTGCCTGACCGAGCACATTCGGCGTCTCGTCAATTGCATTGATCGCAAGAAATGACTCGCGGCCGGACTGATGAAGCCCGTCATCTCCGTGCTATCGAATGATTTCGTTGCCCAGGAATCGTTCGATTGAGTATCGGGCCGGTACGGGACAGGGACCGTGCGCTCGAAACGAACGGAACGAACACGGGATTGGGGTTATCGCCGAGCTTTCCGCCATCCCGCTGCCCGGGCCTGGCGTTCGGAACAGAACCACCACTCTCCCTTCGCGGCCTCGATCCGGGTGCGTTCGTAGTGCTTGCCGCCGGGGACGTGGTAGATCCGCTTGCCCTTGCTGTTGATGTTTCCCTTGATGCGGCATCCGCCTCGCTTCTTCTCGGTGGCCCGTTGGCTCTGCGCGCGCCGCCACTCCCAGGGCGGGACGAATTCGCCCCTCCAGATCCCTCGCCGCGCCGCTCGTGCCGCAGCCTCCTCGGTGACGTACGCTCCGGAGTGCCGTCGGTATGCCAACGCCCACCCTTGGGAGACCAGCCAGGCGTTGAGATCTTCTCCGCCCTTCCGGCACACTGCGACGACGCGCCCGTAGCGGTCTCTATCCCTCTGCGCACACACCACTCTGCGACCGGATACCTTTCGGGCAAGGGCACGAGTCGCCTGCCGGCCGCAGCGCCAGCGCTTTCCCCCGGCGGTGCAGGTCTGCTTGAACTCGGGTGCGTCGATTCCATGCAGCCGGACCTCCCGGCCCGCCACCTCTATCGAGTCGCCGTCGATCACCGATGCCCGGCCGGAGAGCTCCGCGTGGACGGGGCCGGCGAGGCCGATGGCTGCAAGCAGAGCGCAGCAGGCCACAAGTGGCATGGCGGGCGACGAGTGAGCGGATTCCGGCATCCGAGGTCCGGTGGGGAGGCGGCGCCGGCGCATCGCTCCGATCAGTGCGCGCCGTCCAGCCAGCGGTCCAGGAAGCCCTCGAACCAGGCGCCCATCGGGGCGTCGTAGCGTGCGGAGTCCTCGATCTGGCGCCGGGCGTTGTGTTGCCCGGGCTCGAGCGGCCGGCCCCCGCCGAGGGCCATCCAGTGCCGCATCACGGCCGGGGTGCACTCGGGGTGGAACTGGAACCCGTAGGCGCGGTCACGGTAGCGGAACGCGTGATGGGGGAAGACCTCGCCGCGCAGCAGCAGCTCGCTTCCCGGCGGGCACTCGAACCCTTCGCCGTGGGCCGAGTAGACGTGCATCGGCTCCGGCATGAGTTCCCGGCCGGCTTCGGTGGGGAACACCTCCACGAAGCCGTACTCGCGCCGGCCCTCCGGGTGCGGTCCGACCTCCGCGCCGAGCGCCCGGGCGAGGATCTGGCCGCCCAGGCAGAGCCCGAGGTAGGGGCGCCCCGTCTCGACCCAGTCCGCCGTCCACTCGATCTCGCGGCGCACGTAGTCTGGCGCGGCGTCGCGGTTCGCGGACTGGACGCCGCCGTAGACGATCGCGGCGTCGAAAGCGCCGTCCGCCGGGGGAAGCGTGTCCCCTTCGGCGGGGCACACCCATTCCAGGCTCGTGCCCCGCGCCGCGAGGTGGCGCGAGGCGCGGTCCCCGAAGGACTCGTAGTCGTGGATGACGAGCACGGCGCGCCGCCGCATCGCTTCCTTCCCCTTCGGCCCCGGCTCGGACAGCGGCCGGCGGGCACTCAGCGCTTCGTGCGCGAGCGCCCGCCGCTCAACCCGAACTTCTCAACGAGGGCGTCGAGACGCCGCGGTGGGTGGACGGCGCACGTACGGAGAGACACTGAAGGCATAGTAGTAGCTGTGTCGAAGTGGCCCGAGGGAGTACACCCGTTTACCGCTTTGTGGCCGGCGTCCGCAGCAGGAGGTCGGTGAAAGATTCGGGTTTGGACCTCGCTCGTGTCCGTCGCTACATCAGCCCCTCGGATCGGACATGGGCGAGGGTGTCGTCGAGCCCCCGCTCGAGGCGGTCGAAGAGCATGTCGATCTCTTCGATCTCGATGATGAGAGGCGGGCAGAACGCGATGCGCCTGCCCTCGCAGGCCCGGAGCAGCACCCCGTGGCGGGCGCAGGCGTCGTTGCACCACATGCCGATCTCCGACCCGAAGCTCTCCTTGGTCGCCTTGTCTTTCACCAGCTCCACCGCGCCGATGAGGCCGACGCCGCGGGCCTCGCCGACGAGCGGATGACGGCCAAGCGCGTTCAGCCGTTCCTGGCAGTGGGGAGCGACTCGTGCGACGTGGTCGGCCATGTCGATCTCGTCGTAGATCTTCAGCGTCTCCACTGCGACCGCGGCCGACACCGGGTGCCCGCCGTAGGTGAATCCGGTGCCGAGGACCTGGTTGGTCTCGCTGAAGTCCCGGATCGGTCCGTACACCTTCTCGTTCAACATGACTGCCGAGATCGGCAGATAGGCGGAAGAGAGCTGCTTGGCCACCACCACGATGTCCGGATCGAAGCCGAAAGTCTGGCAACCGAAAGTGTTGCCGGTGCGGTGGAAGCCGGTGATCACCTCGTCGGAGACGACCAGCACGTCGTACTTGCGGCACACCGCCTGGATCTTCTCGAAGTAGGTCGCGGGCGGCACGATGGCACCGGCCGCTCCCAATACCGGCTCCGCGACGAAGGCGGCGACGGTCTCGGGGCCCTCGTCGAGGATGAGCTGCTCGAGCTCCTCCGCCCGGCGCGTGGCAAATGCCTCTTCCGACTCTCCCTCGTGCGCGTCGCGGTAGTGGTGCTGGCTGCCGGTGTGGATGACGTTCTTGATCGGCAGATCGAAGCCGTTGTGCATGGTCGGCATGCCGGTGAGGCTGCCCGACGATATCGCGATGCCGTGGTAGCCCTTGATCCGGGCGATGATCTTCTTCTTCTCCGGCCGTCCCAGGGCGTTGTTGTAGTACCACACGAACTTCATCATGTGGTCGTTGGCCTCGGAGCCGGAGTTGGCGAACCACACTTTCGACATCGGCACCGGAGCGATCGCGAGCAGGCGCTCGGCGAGCTCGATCGCGGGCATCGTGGAGCGGTGGAAGAAGGTGTGGGAGTAGGGCAGCTTCCTCATCTGCGCCACCGCCGCGTCTATGAGACGCTCGTTGCCGAAGCCGAGGGCGGTGCACCACAGGCCGGCGAGCCCCTCGATGTACTCGTTGCCCTCGAGGTCGCGGACGAAGACTCCCTTGCCTTCCTCGATGATCAGCGGTCCCGTTTTCTCGTGCTTGACGAGGTTGGTGTAGGGGTGGATGACCGACGCGATGTCGCGGGCGTGCGGGGAGTTGACGACGGCAGCCATGTCGATTGCGCTCCTTGGAATGCGTGGTGGTTCCGGGGAGTGGACAGCCCCCGGGGGGGAAGCGGAGTCTACCAACCCCCGCAGCGCGGGTCTGCCCGGCCCGATCCGGGGCCAGGCGGCCCCGGCGGGAGGGGCCCGCGCGACCCGGCCGGGGGGAACCTCACCGAGCTCCCCGCTCCCCAAGGGTGGGGTCTTCAAGTCGTCCGAGCGACCCGGCCGGGGGGAACGTAAGGAGGGCCGGGTCAGTAGGCGCGCCGCCAGCTCGCGCCACGGTAGAGGAAGTCCGCCCAATGGGCGTTGACGGCATCCCGGCGCGCCGCGTCCTCCGGCGCCATGTCCCGGCGCGGCCGGGGCCAGCTCTCGAAGTGCCGGTAGCGGTCCACCCCGCGCACGAGACGCGCGTAGCCCCGGCCGTCGCGCTCGCGGACGTGCGGGGGGACGTACTGCTGGACCACCACCCCGATACGGCGCTCGCGGCTCCGGTTGGGCTGCGAGCTATGGATAGTGCGCCCGTGGTGCAGCGAGATCTGGCCGGGCTCCAGTAGCAGGTCCACCGCCCCCGAGGTGTCGAGATCCTCGATGGCCTGCCCCCGGGTGAGGATGTTGTGCTCGTGGAAGGTGTCGCTCTGCTCGCGCACGCCCTCCCGATGGGTGCCGGGGAGCATCCGCATGCAGCCGCTCTCCCGGTTGGAGGGGGAGAGCGCGAGCCACGCAGTGACGCCGTCGTGGGGCTCGATCGGGGTGTAGTTGAGGTCCTGGTGCCAGCTCACGTAAGCCGGGGACTCCGGGTCCTTGATGAAGAGCACCGTGCCCCAGCACAGGATGTCGGGGCCGATGAGATCCTCCACCGCGTCGAGGATCGCGGGGTGGTGGACGATCTCGTCCACGAAGGTGAACGCGAGGTGGGCGTTGTTGCGCGCAGTGGCCCCGAGCGCCTCCGGGAAGCGCGCCTCCGCTTCCTCGAGCCGCCCGCGGAAGCGCTCAGCCTCTGCGCGCGACATCACGTCCACCGGGAAGCAGAACCCGTCCTCGTGATACCGCTCGACCTGGGCCGGGGTGAGTCGCTTGGGCATGGCGTCTCCTGTCTCGAGTCTCGGGCTGCGTTGACCGAAACGGATTCCCGCGCCACCTCCCGTAGCTTGTCCCCGACCCCGATCGGGGAGCGGGAATCCATCGCCTGATTCCAGCATTTCGAACCCTGAAACGCGAGTCCGGTGCACGCGGGGGGCGGGTTCAGGCCGCGGTGGAGCCTCCGTCGATGGTGAACTCGGCCCCGGTAACGAAGCTGGACTCGTCCGAGGCGAGGTAGAGGATGAGGGACGCGATCTCCTCTGCCCGGCCCAGGCGGCCGATGGGGGAGAGCCGGAGCCAGGCGCGCTCCTCCGCTTCCGGGTCCGGCCGGGCGGCGAAGTAGCGCCTCACCATCGGGGTGTCGATGCCGCCCGGGTGTACCGAGTTGCAACGGACGGGGTAGCCCCGCTTCGCACAGTGGAGGGCGACCGATTTGGTGAGGAGGCGCACGCCCCCCTTGCTCGCATCGTAGGCGGCGTTGTCGGGGTCCCCCACCATTCCGGAGACCGACGACATGTTGACGATGGAGCCGCCGCGCTCGCGCATCGCCCGCACCGCCTCCCGGCAACCCAGGAAGGTGCCGTCGAGGTTGACCGCGATCGTCTGCCGCCACTCCTCCAGGGTGGTGTCCTCTACCGTGCCGAAGCGGAAGATGCCGGCGGAGTTGAGCACGATGTCCACTCCGCCGAAGCGCGACACGCACTCATCCATCGCCGCTTTCCAGTCCGCCTCGCTCGTCACGTCGTGGCGAACGAAAAAGGCGGCCGGGCCGAGCGCGCGCGCCGCCTCGGCACCGAGCGCTTCATCGCGGTCCGTAATCGCGACCCGTGCCCCCTCCGCGACGAAACGGCGGGCGGCGGCGAGCCCGATGCCCGAGGCGCCGCCGGTGACGAGCGCCGCCTTGCCCGCGAGCCGCCGGCTGCCTCCGACCTCTTCGTGCGTCACGGACATCGGGCAACCTCTCCGTCAGTGAGCGCAGCGGCGACAGGAGACGCTGCTCCCGGGGCAAGCGCCGGGCGGCGCCTGCATGCGGGGCGAGGGCGGGACACCGCACCCCGCCCGCGTATTCTGCCCCCGTCCCGGGAGCGGCACCAGGGCGTAGCCGTGTACACCGCCGGCTCGATTGCCCTCGCCGTTCTCGAGACCCTGGTGCATACCGGCCCCTCCGTAATGCCCTCACATCGAGTGATGGCCGTCGATGTGCCGGACACGGTGCCCGTCGCGGCCATCGAACCGGCCGATCTGCCAGACCATTGGCGGCGCACGCCGCCACCACCGGCGTTGCAGGCGCTCGGCAAAGCTTGGTTGGAGGCCGGCGAAACCGCGCTCCTGGCACTGCCTTCCGCAATCATTCCCCGGGAGTCCAGCTACCTCATCAACCCCCGGCATTCCGACTTTCCGCGGCTCGTGATCCACCCTCCCGATCCCTTCGAGATCGACAGGCGCCTGTTCAGATCGTCGCCCTGATTTACATCTCTCTCCCGGAGCGCCCTCGGGCTCGAGCGGGGAGCTCCGGCGGGCGGTCAGGATCATGTCATGCTGCGTCTCGACCCGTGCTTCGGGATCGGCGGGAGGGCGCCAACGGACGCTTCGGGGCGCTCGGTGATGCTGGAATGCCTGCAACTGAAGGGTAGGCAGGGCGAATGAGGGCGCACCGGTGGGTCGCCAACGCCGTCCACGTCAGCACGAAATGGCCCTGGCGGGCGGTTGCAGGACCATTCAGAAGTCGAGTTGCGGGGTTCGAAGTACTGGAATCAGGCGAT
>CAYFYD010000229.1:0-6690 GCA_964347195.1 uncultured Ectothiorhodospiraceae bacterium | reverse complement strand
CAATCCCGAAGCTCGGAGTCTGAAGCCGTCAAGCCGACTTTTGAAGAGCCCTGGTGCGTGAAGGGCCGGGCTTGCCTTTGCGACGGGTTCCACTACACTGGCCGCGCTACTCGACGGGGTGCCGGTACGCCGGCTGAGAGGGGCCAGGAGGTCCCAACCCGATGAACCTGATCCGGGTAATACCGGCGGAGGGATGTGAGAGTGACCCTGCGAATCCTCCGGCCGGCAGTCCCTTTGAGCCAAGAGGAGGAATACCGTGGGCATCACCAGCAAGGCACTCGCGCTCGGCGCGGTCTCGGCGTTCGCGATCGAGGCATCGGCGCTGACCGTCTACACCTACAGCTCGTTCACCGCGGACTGGGGGCCGGGCCCGGCCATCGAGCAGTCCTTCGAGGCGGAATGCGGCTGTGACATGGAGTTCGTCGGTCTCGACGACGGCGTCTCGCTCCTGACCCGGCTGCGCCTGGAGGGCGAGCGCTCGAAGGCCGACGTCGTGCTCGGGCTCGACACCAACCTGATCGCGGAGGCGGAGGCGACCGGACTGCTCGCACCCCACGGGGTGGACCTCTCCCATCTCCGCCTGCCGGTGGCGTGGGAAGACCCGACCTTCGTGCCCTTCGACTACGGCTACTTCGCCTTCGTGTACAACCGGGAGGACCTCGTCAAACCACCCTCGAGCTTCGATGCGCTGATGCAGGCGCCGGAATCCCTGAAGATCATCGTGCAGGACCCGCGCACCAGCACCCCGGGTCTCGGCCTCCTGCTGTGGCTGCGCAAGGTGTACGGCGAGGGGGCGGGAGACGCCTGGCAGGCGCTCGCGCCCCGGATCCTCACCGTCACCAAGGGATGGAGCGAAGCCTACGGGCTCTTCCTCGAAGGCGAGGCGCCGCTCGTCCTGAGCTACACGACCTCGCCCGCCTACCACCGCATCGCCGAGAGTGACGGCCGCTACGAGGCGGCGGTATTCGAGGAAGGCCACTACCTGCAGGTGGAAGTGGCGGCAAGGCTGCGCACCGCCCCGAACCCCGACCTCGCCGACCGCTTCCTCGCCTTCGTGGTGAGCGAGGGCTTTCAGCAGCACATCCCCACCGGCAACTGGATGTTCCCGGTCATCGCGCTCGACGGCGGACTGCCCGAAGGGTTCTCGCAGCCGCTCGGCGCCGATCAGACCCTGTCCTTCGCGTCCGAAGAGGTGTTCGCGCATCGCCGGCAGTGGATCGACGACTGGTTGCAAGCCATGAGTCGTTGATGATCCGGCTCTGGCCGGGGGCGCTCGCGCTGCTGCTGCTCGCGAGCGTCGTGGCCGGCGCGCTCGGCGCACTGCTCGCCTCCGCGCCGGAGATCGACCTCGGAGGGCTCGCCGGCGACGCCTATCTGCGCCGGGTGGTCGTCTTCACGTTCTGGCAGGCGCTGCTCTCCGCCGTGCTCAGCACCGGACTCGCGATTCCGGTGGCGAGAGCACTCGCGCGGCGCGAAGACCTGCCGGGACGGGCGTGGCTGCTGAAGCTCGTCGGCCTGCCGCTGGTCGTCCCAAGCATCGTCGCGGTCTTCGGGATCGTGGCCGTGTACGGGCGCTCGGGCTGGATCAACGACTTGGCGAGCCTGCTCGGCGCGCCGCGCTGGCAGCACCTGTACGGCCTCTCCGGGATCCTCATCGCGCACGTGTTCTTCAACCTGCCGCTCGCGGTGCGCCTCCTGCTCCCGCTGTGGTCGGCGGTTCCGGGAGAGACTTGGCGCCTCGTCGCACAGCTCGGCATGCGTTCCGGCGCCATCTGGCGCCTCATCGAGTGGCCGCTGCTGCGCCAGGCGCTGCCGGGGGTCGCGGGACTGGTCTTCATGCTCTGCTTCACGAGCTTCGCGGTCGTGCTCACCCTGGGAGGCGGGCCGGCCGCGAGTACAGTGGAGGTCGCGATCTACCAGGCGCTGCGCTTCGAGTTCGATCCGGCCCGGGCGGTGTTTCTCGCGCTGCTCGAGCTCACCTGCTGCGCGCTGCTCGTCGGGCTGGGCCAGCGCTTCGTGGTGGCGATGCCGAGCGAGTTGACCCCCGGACGCGCGCACGCGCGTCCGGACCTCCGCGGGAGAGCCGGGCAGGTCGCCGATGCCCTGCTCATCGCCGCCGTCACGGTGTTCGTCGCCCTTCCGCTCGCCGCGGTGGCGGTCTCCGGGCTCACCGGCCCGGTCGGCAAGGTCCTGCACGACGATCTCTTCTGGGCCTGCGCCCTGCGCAGTCTCGCGATCGCGTGCTGCGCGGCACCGCTCGCGATCGCGATCGGGTGGAGCCTGCTCGCGATGTGCCGGCGCCTGCGCCTGCGGCACGCGCGGCCGGGGTGGGCGGACGGCGTGGAGCTGTCGGGGTCGCTCGTCATCGTCGTACCGCCCATCGTGCTCGGCACCGGCTTCTTCGTCCTCCTGTCGCCGCACGTCGACCCCTACAGCGCGGGGCCGCCGCTGGTGGTGCTGGTCAACGCCCTGATGGGAGTGCCCTACGTCCTGCGGGTACTCGGCCCGGTGCACCGGCAGATGTCGGCCCGCTACGAGCACCTGTGCGAGAACCTGGGCTTGCGCGGCCTGCCCCGCCTGCGCCTGGTGGAGCTTCCCCTGCTGCGCCGGCCGCTCGGCCTCGCGCTCGGGTTGTGCGCGGCGATCTCGGTCGGCGACCTCGGCGTGATCGCACTCTTCGGCACCCGCGACAACGCCACCCTCCCCCTGCTCCTGTACCAGAAGATGGCGAGCTACCGGATGGACGAAGCCGCGGTCATCGCCCTCCTGCTCATCGTGCTGTGTCTCGGCATCTTCGCCACGGTAGAGCGAGCGGTGGGAGGGCGGGCCTGATGTTGCACGTCGACGCCCTGTCGTTGCGACTCGGCGACCTCCGCTTCTGCTTCTCGCTCGAGGTCGCGGCGGGGGAGTGCGTCGCGGTGATCGGCCCGAGCGGTGCGGGCAAGAGCACCCTGCTCGCCCTGATCGCGGGCTTCGAGTCCCCGGAGTCGGGCCGGGTCGCGATCGGAGGCCGGGACCTCGGCGGACTCGAGCCGGCGCTGCGCCCGGTGAGCATCGTCTTTCAGGAGCACAACCTGTTCCCGCACCTGGACGTCGCCGCCAACGTCGGACTGGGGCTGCATCCGGCCCTTCGGCTGGCGCCCGAGGACCACGCCGAGATCGCTTGCGCCCTCGAGCGGGTGGGGCTCGCCGGGCTCGAGCGGAGGCGTCCGGGCCAGCTCTCCGGCGGCCAGCGGCAGCGCGTGGCACTGGCTCGCGCCCTGGTGCGCCGCCGTCCGGTGCTCCTCCTCGACGAGCCCTTCGCCGCACTCGGGCCGGCGCTGCGCCACGAGATGCTGGACCTGCTCGGCCGGCTCCGGAAAGACCGCGGTCTCGCCGTCCTGATGGTGAGCCACCACCCCGATGACGCCCGCCACATCGCGGAACGCACCGCCTTCGTGCACGGGGGCCGCATCCTGGAGCTGGGAGAGACCGAGCGCATCCTCGGCGACTCCCGCTCCCCGGAGCTTCGCGCCTACCTCGGTGAAGCGCCGGGTCGAGGAGAATTCCCGTGAGGCCGCGCGGGAGAGGCGCCAACAGACCGAATTGCTACCGTGTCAGGGTGCGGCCGGGCCGACTGGAACAGGCCGGGGTGGCCCGAAGGCGAAGTTCCCGACACCATCCGGAGGCCGGGCCGACGAACAACAGCGTGAACGCTGTGGCACGATCTTCCGCCAAGGAGGGCGAAGCGAACCATGACGCAGAGCGACCCGGCGAACGCGGACGGTGTGGAGGCGGACAGCGCGCCGACGCTCGACGTGTTCGCCCTCCGCGACAGCGTCGTCGGCGAGTACGAGCGCTTCGCGACATCGTTCACGACGATCCACGCTCCGGACATCCGCGAGCAGGTGGAAGGTATCTACGCCGGGAATCGCTACTGGCCCGAGCCGCTCATCCAGATCAACCCGGGCTACAAACGCTCGACCGATGTCGGCGCCTTGGTTGCGAACGAGGTCCTCGACCCCGGCTGCACCGACATCTTCCGCGTTAACGGCGAAGCGCTGTCCCTCTACAAACACCAGGAGCAGGCCATCGCGCTCGCCACGGCCGGCGAGAGCTTCGTGGTGACGACCGGCACGGGGTCGGGGAAGTCGCTCTGCTTCTTCATCCCCATCGTCAGCCACGTGCTCGCTGCCCGGCGCACCAGCGCACGACGGCGCACGCACGCCATCGTCGTCTACCCGATGAACGCGCTCGCCAACTCCCAGATGGAGGAGCTCGACAAGTTCATCGGCCAGGCGCGCGGAGACCGGCCGATCACGTTCGCCCGCTATACGGGGCAGGAGGACCGGGGCGAGCGGAAGCAGATTGCAGACGAAGCCCCGGACATCCTCCTCACCAACTTCATGATGCTCGAGCTCCTCATGACGCGGCAGGAGGAGCTCGACCGCCAGGTCATCCGCAACTGCGTGGACCTCCGCTTCCTCGTCCTGGACGAGCTGCACACGTACCGCGGCCGCCAGGGCACGGACGTGGCGTTGCTGGTGCGCCGGGTCCGTGAGCGGCTCCGGCCCCGGAGGCTCCTGTGCATCGGCACCTCGGCGACGATGGCGAGCGAGGGGTCGCTCGCGGACAAGAACCGCGTGGTCGCGGACGTGGCCTCGAAGCTCTTCGGGACCCGGATCTCCGAGAGCAACGTCGTCGTCGAGACGCTCGAGCGCATCACCGATCCGACCGCCACCGCGGATTCGCTGAGGCCCCGTCTCGGCGGGGCCATCGATGCCGGAGCGCCGCCGCACCTCTGCGATGCGGCGCTCCGGGAGCACCCGCTCGGGGTGTGGGTGGAGACGCGTCTCGGCATGTCGTTCTCCGAGGACGACCAGCGCTGGGTCCGGGCCAGGCCCAGAACGGTGAGCGAGGCGGTGGCCGAGCTCTCGGAAGAGTCCGGTCGACCGGCCGCTGCCTGCCGCAGGGTGTTGCGAGACCTCCTCCTGGCATCGAGCGTCCCCGAGCGGGAGAGGACCTCGAACCCGGACGCGAGCGAGCGGGGCTTCTTCGCGTTCAAGCTCCACCAGTTCATCTCGGGCGCCGGCCACGCCTATGCGACGCTCGAAGCGCCCGGCGCACGCAAGGTGACGGTCGACGGCCAGCACTTCCTCCCCGGCCACCCGGACAAGCGCCTCTACCCCGTGCACTTCTGTCGCGAGTGTGGCCACGAGTATCACCCGGTGCGGCTGGTGCAAGCGGCGGAGGGCGCGGTCTTCCTCGCGCGCGACATCGACGACGCGCCGCCGACAGGGCAGGACGAGAGCGGCAGACATGGGCACGGGACACGGTCCGAGGGGGCGTTCGGCTTCCTGACGCCGCACCCGCCCGACGATCCCGGTTTCACGTTCGCGGACCGTGAAGACGACTACCCCGAGACCTGGCTCGAGCTCGACGCCGATGGCCGCCCGCGGCTCGAGAGGTACTACCGCGACGCGCGTGCTCGCCGCTTCGTGGTCGCGCCCGACGGGCGCGTCGCTCCGGGGACGGAAGTGTGGTTTCAGCCCGGCAAGTTCCGGCTCTGCCTGCGCTGCGGGAACACCCAGGGCGGGGCGGCGCGCGACCGCACGCGGCTCGCCTCGCTCTCGGCGGAGGGCCGCAGCTCGGCGACCACCGTGCTCGTCGGGAGCGCGCTGCGCTGGATGCACGCCGAGTCGGCACTGGCCCCCTGTACGCGGAAGCTTTTGGGCTTCACCGACAACCGCCAGGACGCCGCGCTCCAGGCCGGCCACTTCAACGACTTCCTCTTCGTGAGTCTCGTCCGCGCGGGCTTTCTCGGCGCGCTCCGGGACGCCGCCTCGTACGGACTCCGCAGCGACGAGCTGGGCATGGCCCAGCAGCGCGCGCTCGGCTTCGACCGACCGGACCCGCAGATCCGGGCCGAATGGCTGCTGGAGCCCACGCTGCGCGGCTTCAACCTGCAGGAAGCCGAGCGCACGCTCCGGCAGGTGCTGGCCTATCGCATCTGGTTCGATCAGCGACGCGGATGGCGGTACACGAACCCGAACCTCGAGCAGCTCGGCATGGTCCGAGTGGAGTACCTCGGCCTCGAGGAGCTCGCCGCGGACGACGAGCTGTTTGCAGACTCCGCCCCCCCGCTGAAGCACGCCGACCCGGCGGTGCGCACGGCGGTCTATCGCGAGTTGCTCGACCACATGCGGAAGTGGATGGCGATCCGCAGCCAGGTTCTCGACACCGCCGTCCTCGAGCAGTTGGTCGCGAATTCGCACAGCCGGCTCCGGCCTCCCTGGGGACTCGACCCTGACGAGAAGCCGAGAGCCGCGCGCTGGCTGATGATCGTCGCACCCGTTCGCCGGGCGAGCACGCTCCGCGACATGGACCTGATCGTGCGCGGCGGCTCGCGGAGCGGACTCGGGCGGACGCTGCGCTCCACGAGCCTCTGGGGCGGCGACACGTCCATCCGCGACCTGAAGTCGAAGGAGTTCGACCGGCTCGTCGAGGCCCTGCTTCGTGCGGGCACGACGCACGGCCTCGTATCGGAGGAGCGCACGCCCTTCGATCGGCCCGGGTGGCGTCTCAACGACGCGTGCGTCCTCTTCCGGATGGGCGGCACGCCGGAGGACGGAAGCGGTTCCGGGCAGACCGCGGTGAGTACGATAAAGGCAATATCCAAAGTGACAATTTTGTAGCTGATCCAAAAGCAAA
>CAYFYD010000228.1:0-6691 GCA_964347195.1 uncultured Ectothiorhodospiraceae bacterium | reverse complement strand
ACTTCCTGCTCGATGCCAAGGTTCTGGCGATGGTGGCCGAGCGCATGGGCTATTCGGTCAGCAATCCGGGCTCGAAGGCCCACATGGACCCCGAGGTGTGGGAGAAGCTCTACATGGACGAGGGGCCGCAGCTTCTGACCACCATGAAGATCTGGGACGAGATCCCCCGGCGCGAGAAGTACATCGAGGTATGGAACGAGATCAAGGCCTGCCCCTGAGCCGATCTTCCGACCCGGCCGCCGCTCGAGCGCAACCGGCCGTGCCCGTCCTGGCGCGGCCGTCGTCGGGTGAGCGCCCCGTCGAGGGCTTGGCCGGAGAGCGATCCTTCGTTGTCCGGCCTGGGCTTGGCTACTTCTTCGTCTCCAGCAGCCGCAGGCTCGCGACGATCAACAGGATGGAGACGACGATCGTGATGGTGCCGATCGCGTTGATCTCCGGAGTGATGCCGTGCCGCAGCATGGACCAGATGTGCATCGGCAGCGTATTGTCGTTTCCGGTCAGGAAGAAAGCGATCGCCACCTCGTCGAAGGAAAGCGTCAGCCCCAGCAGGGCGCTCCCCAGGATCGCGGTCTTGATGTTGGGCAGGGTGACGCGCCAGAAGGTCTGTACGCGGGTGGCCCCCAGGTCCAGGCTCGCTTCCTCTATCCTGCGGTCGAAACGGCGCAGGCGCGCGTAGATCTGAATCACCACGATCGGCAGCACGAATATCGAGTGCCCGACCATGATGGAAACCAGCGAGAGCCGCAGGCCGGTCTGGGTGAACACCAGCAGGAGGGAGAGCCCGGTGATCAGTCCGGGCACGATCAAGGGCACCAGCATGATGCGCTCGAAGAGCCCCTTTCCGAAGAACGAGAAACGATCGAGCGCGAAGGCGAGCGGCACGCCCAGCAGCAGGGTGAGAGGCACCACACCTCCGGCCACGATGAAGGAGTTGGCGACCGAGCGCAACAGGTCCCGGTCACGGAAGAGCACCCCGTACCACTTGAAGGAGAGATCGCTCAGGGGAAACACCAGGATCGGGGAGTCGTTGAACGAGAAGACGATCAGCACCGCAATCGGAGCGTAGAGGAACGCGAAGGCAAGCAGTGCGAACGCGGTGAGCGCCCGGTCTCCGAGACGGGAGCCGCGGTAGCCGGATTCCCTCATTCCTGCCCTTCCGTCACGCGATCCGGGCCTTGGCGCGCGGCTCGGCGGCGGCGGCGAGCGCGATCACCGCCAGCACCACCAGGAGGATGACGACCGCCAGGGCGCTCCCGAAGGGCCAGTCGAAGGCCGCACCGAACTGGCCGATGATGATGTTCCCGATCATGATGCCGCTCGGTCCGCCGAGCAGCGTGGGGGTGACGAAGTCGCCGAAGCTGAGACAGAAGGTGAAGATGGAGCCGGCGATCACCCCCGGTATGCTCAAGGGCAGGATGACGCGAACGAAGGTGCGCCAGCGGCTGGCCCCCAGGTCCATGCTGGCTTCCACGTATTCGCGAGGGATCTTCTCGAGCGCGGTGTAGACGGGCAGCGCGACGAAAGGAATGAAGATGTAGACCAGGGTCAGACACACCGAGAAACGGTTGTAGATGATGATCGACATCGGCTCATCGATCAGCCCTGTGTAGATCAGCACTCCGTTGACGATGCCGTCGACACCGAGGATCAACTTCCAGACGAAGACCCGCAGCAGAAAGCTGGTCCACAGCGGCGCGATGACCAGGAAATAGAGCAGCGTGCGGTGCTTGCGTGCGACGAACGCGAGGAAGTAGGCGAGCGGGTAGCCGACCAAGTTGGCGAAGACGGTGACGATCGCCGCCACTTCCAGCGAGTTGAGCAGCACCCGGCGGTAGAGGGGGTTGGACCAGACCCGGGCGTAGTTGTCCCAGTTGAACTCGGCCGCAACCGTGTAGAGCTCCTTCTTCCAGAAGCTGTACTGGAACACGTTGCCGTAGGGCAGGATCATGAAGCAGATCAGGTACAGGAAGGGGGGTCCGAAGCAGAGCAGGAAGAGCGCCAGGCGCCTGCGACGGACCGCCACGGCCGCACTGCCCCCCGATGTGCGAGGGAACGCTTTCACCGCGGGTAGACCAGAACCGCTTCCGGGGGGAGGTGGATGGTCATCCGCTGGCCCGGGACGAGGTCCTGGTAGGCGAAAGGCAGTGCGTCCGGCAACGCTTGCACCTCGAGGGCGGTCCCGCCCGCGCTCTCCAGCAGCAGGCGCACCAGCACGCCCTCGAAGATCACTTCCTTCATCGTGCCGGGAAACGTGTTCACTCCGGCGGGTCCGGGTCCGGCCTCGCCGTCGAGCGCCAGCCGGATCTTCTGGGGGCGCACGGTGGCCACCACCTTGTCGCCGGCGGCGAGGGGCGGCGACCCCTCGGCCTCGATGGTGGTGCCGTCGGCGAGCTCCATCCGGCAGCGGCCGGCGCTCAGCCCCTTGACCGTTCCCTCGAGAAAGTTTGCGGTGCCGAGGAACTCGGCGACGAAGGGGTTGGCGGGGCGCTCGAAGATCTCGGCCGGGGTGCCCAGTTGCTGGAGTCTTCCCGAGTCCATGACCGCGACCCGGTCGCTCATGACCAGGGCCTCCTCCTGGTCATGTGTGACATAGATGAAGGAGATGCCGAGGCGGGCCTGCATGTGCTTGAGCTCGAGCTGCATGGCGCGTCTGAGCTTGGCATCGAGCGCCCCCAGGGGTTCGTCGAGCAGCAGGATCCGGGGCTCGTTGATGAGGGCGCGAGCGAGTGCCACGCGTTGCATCTGTCCCCCGGAGAGCTCCGAGGGCATGTTGCGCGCCTTGTCTTCCAGCCCCACGCGTCCGAGCATGTCGGAGACCCGGGAGCGGATCTCGCTCCGGGGCCGCCGCTTTATCGACAGGCTGTAGGCGACGTTCTCGAAGACATTCAGGTGAGGAAAGAGGGCGTAGCTCTGGAACACCGTGTTGACGTTGCGGCGAAAGGGGGGAAGCGCGTCCACCACTTGGCCCTCGATGACGACCTCGCCTTCGTCGGGCACCTCGAACCCGCTGATCAGTCTGAGGGTAGTGGTCTTGCCGCAGCCCGATGGCCCGAGCAAGGTCAGGAACTCGCCCTCTTCGACCTCCAGCGTCAGCTCCCGGACCGCTTCCAGCTCCCGAAAGCGCTTGCTTACGCGATTCAGCCGGACGACGGGATCCATGGCGCGCGAGCCTACAACAGCCGCGTCCGGGCACGCTACTCGCGCGAGGGGAGGCGTCTGGACCATTTCATGCTGTCGCGGACGGCGTTTGTCGCCCCCGGGTAGCGCCCTCATTCGCCCTGCTCACCCCTCGGTTGCAGGCGTTCCGCGTCGCCGAGCGCCCCGAAGCGTCCGTTGGCGCCCTCCCGCCGGCCCCGAAGCGCGGGTCGAGACGCAGCATGAAATGACCCTGGGGGAGGCGTCTGGTGAGCGCGGGTGTCCTCTGCGGAAGCCGTGGACCAGCCCCGGGGTGGCGTCGTCGACTTCGACTCCGCCCGACCCCGTTCCACTGCGATGATCAGAGAGATTCGATGGCAGCAAGACGATACGGGATCCGGCAGCTCAGGCCCTCGAGGTCCGTGACGGGCGCGGCTTCCGCGGCCGGCTCGCCGCCGTCCCGTGCCGGACTGCCGCACCGGGCCTCGTCCCGGGGCCGGTTCGGCCCGAGACATTCGGGAAGGGTCGCGCCCACTCCGGCGACACTGCGCTTCGCGCTTGCCGGTTCGCCGGAGTGCGCCCCGTCCCGCCGGCCGGGCACGTCCGGGCCGCTCCCCTGCATGCGCGCGACTCCGGATACATGAATTCGACGCCCTCGCCCTCCCTGTCGGCCTGGCTGCAAGAAGCCCGCGCCGTCGTCCACCTCGCCGCGCCCCTGGCGCTGAGCCACCTGTCGTACATGGCCATCATGCTGACCGACATCGTCATGATGGGCTGGATCGGCACCGATGCCATCGCCGCGGGCTCGCTGGCGCGCGACTTCTTCTGGGTGCTCGGCGCCTTCGCGATGGGGGTCCTGACCGGTGCCACCCCGATCATGGCCCAGCATCTCGGCGCTCGCAGGTACCGCCGGATCCGGCCCGCGGTACGCAACGCCGGGTGGCTCGCGCTGCTGCTGGCGATCCCCGTCTCCGTCGCCGCCTGGTACTCCAGCCCGATCCTCGTGCTCCTGGGCCAGGAGCAGCAGGTCTCCGACGCCGGCCAGTCCTATCTGCGCTGGCTGCTCTGGGGCCTGTTGCCTTCGCTCTGGTTCGCCGTGCTCACCGAGTTCCTCGCCGCCCACACCCGGCCCCGCGCGGTGTTCGTGGTGACGCTCTTCGGCATCGCGCTCAACGCGCTGCTCGACTACTCGCTCATGTTCGGCAACTTCGGCGCTCCGGACATGGGGCTCGAGGGCGCCGGCGTGGCGAGCCTCGTCGTGAACTGGGTCATGTTCCTGGCCCTCCTCGCCTTTGTCCTGAGGGACCGGCGCCTCCGCCGCTATCGCCTCCTGGGCCGCCTGTGGCGTATCGAGTGGCCCGTGATGGCCGAGATCGTCAAGGTCGGCAGCCCCATCGCGGTCACCGAGATCACCGAGATGGGCATGTACTTCGTGACCACGCTGATGATGGGGCTGCTCGGGGTCGAGGCGCTGGCCGCCCACGCCGTGACCGCCCAGTGCTACGCCGTCGTCTTCATGATCCCGGTCGGGCTCGCCCAGGCCGGAGCGGTGCGGGTCGGACGGGCGGCGGGCGCCCGCGATGCCGCCCGCCTTGCCCGCTCGGGCTGGACCGCAACCGCGCTCTCGGGTCTCCTGGTGCTCCTGCCGGCCCTCGTCTTCTGGCTCGCCGGACGGTTCGTCGCGGGCCTGATCCTGGACCCGGCCGTGCCGGCGAACACCGAGGCCCTCGACCTCGCCGCGCTCCTGCTCGCGGTGGCGGCCTTCTTCATGATCGTCGACGCGGTGCAGATCACGGCGCGCGGTGCGCTGCAGGGCCTCAAGGACACGGCGATGCCGATGGTGATCGCCGTCTCCACGAGCTGGGGCCTCGGCATCCCCACCGCCGTGGCGCTCGGCTTCGGCCTCGGCCTCGGCGGACCGGGGATCTGGGCCGGCATGGCGGTGGCCATGACGGGCGCGGCGTGGCTCCTTCTCCGGCGTTTCCGCCGCCAGGCGAGACGCTTTGCGGCGGAGCTCTGACCGCCTCGGCGTTCGCTCTCCGCTTTTCCACTGCCCGTGCTCTTCGCCGCTCCCCGATGCATGCCGGGGCGGCGCAGTGGGCACCGACGGGACCACGCGCTACGAGCTCGCCCCCTTCGCGCCGAGGTGTTCGATCTCGACGCCTCCCCAGTGCTCGTTCAGGTACTCGGCCACCAGCCGGCGGTGGCAGTGGTGGGGCTGGTCCTCGCTGCACAACAGACAGCCCTCGTCGACGATCTCTCTCGGGAGGGTGTCCTCGATCCGGCGTTCGCGCATCAGGTCGAGGAAGCGCATCTCGTAGCCCGGCCAGTCGACTCGTCCGCCGCGGTAGTCACGCAGCAGGTCCTTCGTGGGCGCCAGGGTGCTCGAGGGCATGTACTCCATACCGCAGATCTCTTTCAGGAACCACGCGAGATCGTCCTTCTTGGCGAAACCCGCGAGCTGCGAGGTGTTGTTGAGCCGCACGTCGATCACGCGCTTCGCGCCCGACTCGCGCAGGAGCTCGAAGAAGCGCCGGGCCGACTTCTTCGTGAAACCGATGGTCAGCACCCTCACGGCGGTCGCTCCGTGCCGGCGTCGCCCCCGCCGTCCACGAAACCCGCCCGGCGCGTCTGCCGCGCAACGGCTTCGTCGATCAACTCGGCCCGCGTCTGTCGCCGGCGGAACAGATCGCCGTCCGCTTGCTGCAGGTCGAACTTCGCGAGCAGTCGGTCCATCGCCGCGCCGTGGCGCTCGAGCGCGCCGCCGCCGTGAATGTGCGCGACCTCGACCCCGCGCTCGTCGAGGGCGCGCGCGACGAGGAGGGTGCGGTGACACTCGAGGGGCTCCTTCTCCGCGCACATGAGCGCGATGCGATACCGTTGCGCGCCGTGAACCACGCGCTCGACGCCTGCCCGGAACCGTTCCGTGCGGGCCACGCGGTCATAGCGCACGCGCCCCTTCTCGTAGCAGTCGGCATCGCGGGGACGACCACCGAGCTCGCGACCGAGGTACACGTAGTCGATCCCGCGTTCCTCGAGCGCGGCGGCCAGCGCGCCGCGGCCGAAGTGGGGGTTGAAGCGGCTGTAGGGGGCCGAGCGAACATCGGCCACCGCGCTCACCCCGTGCTGCTTCAACAACGCCACAAAGGTTTCGAGCGGGTGATTCGAGTGGCCCATGGTGAACACCGTCGTCATCGCGCCCCGATCCACGCCGACAGATGGGAAAAGTGCATGATACGCAAGTCGACAGGTTGTCGGATGTACCAGGCGACTCGCGACCGCGCGGGTCGAGCCGGGAACGGTCTTGGTTCATGGTCGATGACCAAGGACGTTCCGAGCGCCGCGTGGTGCGGAGTGTATCGGCGCGGTAGACGGCGATGCCGCGATGGCCGAGACTGAGCCCCCGGGCGTCGAGACACGGAAAGGAGATCCGAAATGAAGCGTTACGAAGACGGAGGGGCGGAGCAACGCCGAGCGCGGCCGTACTCGCCGCCCACGCCAGCGGCACCGGAGCTCCCCGGCTGCCGGCAGATAACGATAAAGCGCGAAGACATCG
>CAYFYD010000227.1:0-6714 GCA_964347195.1 uncultured Ectothiorhodospiraceae bacterium | reverse complement strand
AATCCCGAAGCTCGGAGTCTGAAGCCGTCAAGCCGACTTTTGAAGAGCCCTGGGGTCCGGGTGCACTCCGGGTTGGCGGGCACGCAATTCATGTAAGCTTCGCGCGGCGGCAGGGGCGGGCGTCGGAATCGAGCGGGGAGCGATGAGCGGGGCGGAGTGCGTCGTCGACGGCAAGGCGTGGCTCGGGGAGGGGCCGCTGTGGTCGCCCCGCGAGGGGTGCCTGTACTGGACGGACGTGCCGTCCTATGTCGTGCACCGCTGGAACCCCGCCACCGGCGAGCGGGCGTCCTGGAAGACGCCGGAGATGGTCGCTTCGATGGCGACCCGGGCGAGCGGCGGTCTGATTCTGGCGACGACGGGCGGCATCGACGCCTGGGACCCGGAGGCGGATCGCCACGTCCGGCTGGTGGAGCCGGAGGCGCATCTCCCCGCGAACCGCTCGAACGACGGCAAGTGCGACCGCCGGGGTCGTTTCTGGCTCGGGACCATGCAGAACAACCTCCACCCCGACGGCGGCGACAAGGGGCTGACGGCCAGCACCGGCAACCTCTACCGCATCGACGCCGACCTCTCGGTCCACTGCATGGAGACGCGAGTCGGCATCAGCAACACCTTCGCCTGGAGCCCCGACGACAGCGTGATGTACTTCGCCGACACCCTCGTCGGCATCTACGCTTACGACTTCGACGTCGAGACGGGCGCAATCGCGAAGCGCCGCCTCTTCGCCCGGAGCGATGACGAGTCCCTCGGCGCCGGCGACGGTTCGACCATCGACGAGGAGGGTTTCGTCTGGAACGCCCGCTGGGGAGGCGGCTGTGTCGTCCGCTGGGCGCCCGACGGCAGCATCGATCGGACGGTGAAGGTGCCCAGCCGGCTCGTGACGAGCGCGATCTTCGGCGGCGAGGACCTCGATGTCCTGTACGTGACGACCGCCCGCTACGGGGTCTCGGAGCAGGAGCTGCGGGAGCAGCCGCTCTCGGGTGGCATCTTCGCCCTGGACCCGGGGGTGAAGGGGCTGCCGGAAGTCCCCTTCGCGGGGTAGGCGCGTGCGGGGTGCGGCATGAAGATCGTCGCCCTGGAGACTTTCCCGGTCCGGATCCCCTACGCGCACCGCGAAGAGAGCGCGATCGTGGACCGCGACGGGGTCAGCGACGTGATCGTCCGGCTCCGCACGGACGACGGCTTGGTGGGCTGGGGAGAGGCCTGCACCGCGGCCGACACCGCCGGCATCGACAGCGCCCTCCGCGCGATGGCTCCCTTCGTCCTGGGGCGCGACCCCTGGCAGAGCGAGGCGATCGCCCGCGACGTGTTCATCTCCGGGGGCTGGCAGTTCCAGGCGATGACCGGGAGCTTCGCCTTCGCCGCCATCGACATGGCCCTCTGGGACCTCTGCGGCAAGGCCTGCGGGCAGCCGCTCTACCGCCTCTTCGGCGGCGCGCTGCGCGAGGAGGTGGACTACTTCTACTACTTGCGCCGGGGGACGCCGGAGGAGATGGCGGCCCAGGGGCGAGACGGTATCGAGCGCGGCTACTCCGTCTTCTACCTGAAGGTGGGGGTGGACGCGCGGGCCGAGCGGGCGATGCTGGAGGCGTTGCGCCACGCCATCGGTGCCGAGGCCAGGATCCGGCTCGACGTCAACCAGGCTTGGTCGATCCCCGAGGCGCGGAACATCCTCCGGGACTGGCATGCGTGTTTCGGGATCGACTTCGTCGAGGCGCCGGTCCCGATCGATCCGATCGAGAACATGCTCGATCTGAGGCGCCCGGGACTACCGTCGCTGTGCGTGAACGAGGGACTGTGGCGCGAAGCCGACGCGATGCGGATCATCAGGAGCCGGTGCTGCGAGTACCTGTGCTTCTCGAGCTACTGGGTGGGCACGCTGCGCCGCTTCCACACGCTCTGCCAGCTCGCGCATCTCGAAGGCCAACTGGTGTGCAAGCACACCCACGGCGAGCTCGGCCTCACCGCGGCGGCCGGCCAGCACATGATGCTGTGCATTCCGAACGCGTGCGACGGGCACCAGCAGACCGCCCAGCTCATGACCGACGACATCCTCACCGAGCGCATCCCGATCGCCGGCGGCCCGAAGTGGGGCCGCATCGAGGCTCCGGGGCTCGGGGTCGAGGTGGACGAGGCCAGGCTCGCGGCCTACCACGAGGCGTACAGGCGAGAGGGCGAGTACGTTCCCTATCGTCGATCCACGACGGATTGACGGGCCGGCCACGGTCATGAGATCTGTCCCCACTGACGCGGCAGGAGCTTCGGCAATGGATTCCCTTGGTTCGCGGGAATCCGGGCTGAAGGACGGATTTCGGCATCTTCCCTGCCTGCGCGAGTCCGTTGCCGGAGCCCTTCCCCGCCGGGCTCGGCCGCCTCCCGCAGTGGAATCGCTGCGCGGCAAGGAGGCGACGCCTGCGGACGCGCGCCCGCGGGAGTGGGACGAACGGGTCTCAGGGAGGGCGCCCGCGCGCCCGCGGGAACGGGTGGAGAGGACAGGTCCGAGGTCGTTGTCGGTGAGCCTCGGAAAGCTTCCCACGGATCGCGGCAGACCTCGGATCGGACACGAGTTGCGAGATCCGGATTCCATCTCCGGTGATGGACACCTACAGCAGCACGAGGAGACAGAGATGAGCATGTCAGGATTGATCAGAATGCGCACCATGGCGCCGGTCACGCGGCGCGGATTCAACGCCGGTCTTCTCGCCGCGGCCGGCATGGTCGCGATGGGCGCCGGCATGCGCAGCGCGCGGGCGGGCGACGTCGTCTTCCTGGGATGGCAGGGCTACGACGAAGCCCTCTTCGTCGGCGACTTCATGGACCGCGAGGGCATTTCGCTCGCCACCACCTACATCGGCAACAACGACGAGATCGTCACCAAGCTCCGGGCCGGCGGGGTGGGAACGATCGACATCGTCACTCCCTACATGGGATACGTCCCGCTCCTGTCCGGCACCGATCTGATCGCGCCCATCGACCGCGACCTGGTCCCCAACCTGAAGGACGTCATGCCCCTGTTTCTCAACGACTCGAACCTCAACGTCGACGGCGTCCTCTACGGCGTGCCCTTCACCTGGGGCTCTTCCCCCATGATGTACAACCCGGCGGCGATCCCGGAGCCGCCCGCGTCCTGGCACGACCTCTTCAAGCCGGAGTACGAGGGCAAAGTGGGCATCATGGACGACCCCCTCGGCAACATCATGCTCGCGGCGCGCATCGTGACGGACGCGGAGTCCGCGACCCTGATCACGCCCGATCAGCTCCGGGAGGCGGTCGACTACATGGTCCGTCTCAAGGAGAAGCAGTTGCGCATGGTGGCGGTCAGTTGGGGCGAGCTCTCCGACGCCCTGTCCCGCGGCGACGTCGTCGTCACCTACGGGGGCTGGGAGGCGATCAAGAAGTTCGCGGCGGACGCGGGCGCGGTCGTCGAGTACACCTTCCCCGAAGAGGGCACCTTCGCGTGGCTGGACAGCTACTGCGTGGCGAAGGACGCTCCGAACTGGGAGGTGGACCATGCGCTCTGCAACCAGATCATCAGCGTGGACGCGCAGCTCAAGATCGGGACGGAGTTCGTTCAGGGCATCGTGAACACCGCGGCCATCGAGCAGTTGGACCCTGATTCGCGCGCCCTCTACCCCTACGACGATCCGGCCGGGTTCGCGGAGAAGGCCACCTTCTACGCCTTCCCGCCGCTCGAGGACGACGGCACCCACGCCACCTTCGACGACTGGGTCAGGGAGTGGGAGCGCTTCAAGGCGGCATGATCGCGGCTCGCGGTGCTCCGTGGCCCCGTGCAGGGGGGCCACGGAGCCCGTTCGGCGGCGCCCGTTCACGGATGCGAGGCGGCGGAGGGCATCGCTGACGGTGGAGAGCCGCCGGGCGAGCTACCTGCTGATCGCGCCCTCGGCCGCGATATTCGGGGTGCTCTTCATCGCACCCTTCCTCTACTTCTTCGTGCTCAGCTTCTGGGAGGTAAAGAGCTACGCACTGACGCCCGCCCTGACTCCGAAGAACTACCTCGAGACCTTCGAGCGCTACCCCGACATCCTGGCCTTCACCCTCGAGATGTCCCTCGCCGTCGCGACGGCGACGACCGTGCTCGGTTTCGTGTACGCCTACATCGCCCGTTTCAAGGCGGGCCGCTTCGGGACGCCGCTCCTGCTCGTCGCGCTCACCACGCTCTTCGGCGGCTATCTGATGAAGATCTACGCGTGGAAGACGATCCTCGGCAACGAGGGCGTGCTCAACTCCGCGCTTCTCACCCTGGGCATCGTCTCCGAGCCGCTGACCGCGCTCCTGTACAGTCCCGGCGCGGTGGTCGTGACCCTCAT
Organism: uncultured Ectothiorhodospiraceae bacterium; assembly: GCA_964347195.1. GTDB lineage: Bacteria > Pseudomonadota > Gammaproteobacteria > HK1 > HK1 > JAJEAD01. The sequence continues at coordinate 2,386 of CAYFYD010000227.1, read as the reverse complement.
CCACTTCCTGCTGCCCTTCGCGATCCTTCCGCTCTACGCGAGCCTTCGGGGGATCGACGACGTAGCGCTCGAGGCGGCGCGCGACCTGGGCGCGACGCCCTGGCAGGTCGTGTCCGGGATCGTAATCCCCCAGTGCCGGGCGGGGATCATGGCGGCTTTCGTCTTCTGTTTCCTCCTCCCCGCCGGCGACTACGTGACGCCTCTTCTGGTGGGCGGCAAGGTAGTCATGATCGGCAACATGGTGGCGACACAGTTCGGGAAGTTCTTCAACTGGCCCCTGGGTGCGGCGATGGCGATCACCATCCTCGGGTGCGCGCTGGCCGCGCTCGCGCTCGCCTACCTCCTGATGAGCCGGTGGCGCCCGCGATGAATCCCGCCGCGACCCTGCTGTGGCGCACCCTGGGGGGAGTGTTCGTCTTCTTTCTGCTCGTGCCCCTCGCCCTCGTCGTCCTGTTCTCGTTCACCGACCGCGGAATGAGCAGCTTTCCCATCAATCACCTCTCGCTCCAGTGGTGGGAGGCGATGATCGAGCACCGGCAGTTCGGCAGCGCCTTTCGCAACAGCCTCATCGTCAGCGGCTCGGTCGGGGCGATCTCCGCCCTGGTGGGGACGATGGCGGCGATGGGCTTCGCGCGGCTCACCGGGCGCCGGGCGAAGCTCGGCATCGCGCTGCTCTGCCTGCCCCTGATGCTGCCCCCGCTCGTGCTCGCGGTCGCGCTCCTGACCGCCTACGTGCGCGCCGGGGTGCCGCTCGGCCTCGGCACCGTGATCATGGCGCACATCCTGTTCACGCAGCCCTTCGTCATCCTCGTGGTCTACGCGCGGATGGTGAGCTTCGACCATGCGGTCATCGAGAGCGCGCGCGACCTCGGGGCATCGCCATTGCGGGCCTTCCGTACCGTGACCCTGCCGATGATCCGGCCGACGGTGATCGGCGCCGCGCTCATCGCGGCCGCCCTCTCGCTCGACGATTTCGTCATCACCTTCTTCAACATCGGCGGCGGGAACACCCTGCCCACCTTCGTGTGGGGATTCATCCGCACCGGGCTGCGGCCGACGGTCAACGCCATCGGCACCACGATCATCGTGCTCACGGTGGGCTCGACCCTGATCGCGTTGTGGTTGACACGCTACCGCCCCTGAGCCATAGGGAGGGGCGAGGGCCAGGGTTGATGAGTGCTCTTGCCCGTAGCCAGACAACTCGAGGAGCTACGTCGACGCCCGAGCGTCTCGGGCGCAGTCGTCGCCCAGCGAAGAGAGAGACTCTGCATCAAGGAGCTACGCTGTCCGGCGGCGATCGAGGACGCCCGCGAACTGATCTGCCCTGAGGGGCGAGGGCCAGGGGAGTGAGTCATGGGGGAGCTGAGCGGCAAGATCGCGATCGTGACCGGCGCCGCTTCCGGCATCGGCCGGGCGGGGGCACGGCTGATGGCGGCGGCGGGCGCGACGACGATCGTCGCCGACATCGATCGGGAAGGCGGGGAGCGGGTCGCGGCGGAGATCGCGGAAGGCGGCGGCCGCGCCGCGTTCCACCACGTCGATGTCCGCGAGGTGCACTCGGTCCGGCGCATGGTGGACGAGACGAGCGCGCGTCACGGACGCATCGACGCGCTCTTCCACAACGCGGTGAGCGTGCCGCTCATCAACAAGCACGACAACCGCGCCACCGAGCTCGAGGACGAGGTGTGGCGCCGGATCATCGATCTCGTGCTCACCGGGACCTACTACTGCGCCAAGTACACCGCACTCGAGATGCTTAAGCAGGGTTCGGGTTCCATCGTGCTCACCGCCACCGTGGACGCCCTCATCGGGCAGGCGGGAATCGATGCCTACACGGCGGCGAAGGGGGGCGTGGTCGCGCTCACCCGCTCGCTCGCCGCGGGGGTCTCCCCCGAGGGGGTGCGGGTCAACGCGATCTGCCCGGGCTTCGTGGAGACCCCGCACCAGGCGAGCTTTCTCGGGGTGCCGGAGGAGCGCGCCAAGCTCGAGGCGCTGCACCTGATGCCGATCCTGCAGCCGGAAGACATCGCGCACTTCGCGGTCTTCCTGGCCTCCGACAAGGCCCGGTACATGACCGGAGGCATCCACGTCGTCGATTCCGGCTATACCGCCTTCAAGGGGACGATGGCGCTGAAGGACACCATTCAGCTCTGAGCTGTCCACGGTGGCGAGCCCCCCGCTCAGGGCAGATCAGTTCGCGGGCGTCCTCGACCGCCGCCAGATAGCGTAGCTCCTTGATGCAGAGCCTCTTTCTTCGCTTGGCGACGACTTCGCGGGGGACCGGTCGGATTCCCGTGATTGATCTTTACCGATCCATGCCGGCCCGGACTGCGCCAGGGCTCTTCAAAAGTCGGCTTGACGGCTTCAGACTCCGAGCTTCGGGATT
>CAYFYD010000226.1:0-6751 GCA_964347195.1 uncultured Ectothiorhodospiraceae bacterium | reverse complement strand
GGACGGAGCTGCTTCAATGGACTCCCGCTCGCGCGGGAAGGAGAGCGGGCCGCGGCCGATGCGGTCGCCGTCGTTCCCCCGTCCCGCCCCGTCACCCCCGCCCCCCGCCCCGTCGTTCCCGCACCCCGCCCCGTCACTCCGGTGCCCCGTCCCGTCATTCCCGCGCAAGCGGGAATCCACGAACACCGACGAGACGCGGGAGCTTCGAGACGAGCGCCCTTCCCGCCGCTCGAATCAACGGATCCTCGAGCAACGGTGAGCGGCACGCCGGACGAGTGGCTGCTCGACCGCCTCGAGACCGGGCTTGCCGCCTTCGATCCCCCTCGCGTGCGCGTCGCCTGCAGCGGCGGGCCGGACTCCGTCGCGCTGCTTCACCTCATGTCGCGGCTCCCCGCTGCCCGCGCCATCGGCCTGGAAGCGGTGCACGTCGACCACCGGATGCAGCCCTCGTCGGGAGACTGGGTGCGGCATTGCCGGCGCCTCTGCGCCCGGCACCGCATTCCCCTCGCGGTGTTGACGGTGGACCCGGACGAGCGCCGGGGCAGGGGGCCGGAGGACTCGGCGCGACAGGCACGCTACGCGGCCTTGGCGGAGAGCAGCGCCCCGGGCACGGTCACTGCGACCGCCCACCACCGGGAAGACCAGGCGGAAACGGTCCTCATGCGGCTGCTGCGCGGGAGCGGTCCCGCCGGCCTCGCCGGCATCCCCCCGCGCCGGCGCCTGGGGCCCGGCTGGCTCTGGCGCCCCTTGCTCGAGGTGCCTCGGGACGCACTCCGGGACTACGCCACCCGGCACGCGCTGCCCTTCGTGAGCGATCCCAGCAACGTCGACACCTGCCTCGATCGCGGCTTCCTGCGCGAGGAAGTGATGCCGGTGCTGCGACGGCGCTGGCCCGACCCCGCGGCCGTCCTCGGCCGGGCCGCCGCCCATCAACGGGCCGCACTCTCCCTCCTCGAGCCGCTCGCCGAGCGTGACTGCGCGGCCGCGGTGGACCCGCAGGGCACCTTCTCGATCGCCGCGACGCGGGGCTGGTCCTCGGCGCGTAGCGCCAACGCACTACGGCACTGGATCGCCAGGCGCGGGCTTCCCCCGCCGGGGAGCGCGCAGCTCGAGCGCATCGCAGCGGAAGTGATCGGGGCCCGGAACGACGCCCTTCCCGTTCTCCAGTGGCCCGGGGCCGAAGTCCGGCGCTACCGGGGCCGTCTCCATGCGCGCCCGCCGCCGCCGCCCTTCGACTTCCGCGTGGAGCACGAATGGGGAGACATCGCGCGGCCCTTGACGCTGGACCACGGGTGCCTGTGGGCCGAAGCGGCGCAGGGCGGCGGTCTTTCCCTCCGCCGCATCGCCGGCGCGCCTCTCTCCGTGCGTTTCCGTCGTGGGGGAGAGCGCGCGCATCCCGAAGGACGCGCCCGGTCCCAGACCCTCAAGAAGCTGTTCCAGGAGTACGGGGTGCCGCCCTGGGAGCGGGGCAGGTGGCCGCTGCTCTACGCGGGGGAGCGCATGGCCGCGGTTCCGGGGCTGTGGGTCACGCGGGGCTTCGAGACCCCGCCGGAAGAAGCGGGATGGCGCATCCGATGGCGCCCCGACGAGTCCATGCCCGCCATGCCCGGCTGAAGTAGTCCCCTCGACGCTGCCTGCACCCCCGCCGCGTTCACCGAACGGCCCTTCCTCCGCCGGTCACCGCCATGCGGGGAGCCGAATGCGGGATAGAATCGGCGCTCCCCGTTGACGGAGTTCCGCGCGCACGATGAATCGAGTGGCTTTCTGCACCTTCGGATGTCGTTTGAACCAGTACGACTCCGAGGCGATCCGGACCCTGTTCGAGGCGTCGGGGCGCTGGCGAAGCGTTCCCTGGTCCGACGAGGCGGAGGCCTACGTGGTCAACACCTGCAGCGTCACCGCCCGGGCGGATGCGAGTGCGCGCAAGGCGATACGCCGGCTGCACGAAGAGCGGCGCGTCGCGAAGATCATCGTGACCGGATGCTACGCGCAGCGGGCTCCGGAAGAGATCGCAGCGCTGCCGGGAGTGTCGCTCGTGGTCGGCGCTGCCGACCGGGGGGCGGTGGTCGACGAGACGGAGGCGGCGGTGGCCGGAGAAGCGAGAGTCGCGGTCTCGCCGGTCTCCGAGGCCACGACCTTCCTCGACGTCCCGATCACGGAGATGATGGAGCACAGCCGCGCCTTCGTGAAGGTGCAGGAGGGCTGCAACGAGCGCTGCACCTTCTGCATCGTGCCCCGGACCCGGGGACGCTCGCGCAGCCGGGAGGCGGGGAGTGTGCTGGATCAGGTGCGCCGGCTCGTGGACGGCGGATACGTGGAGGTCGTGATCACCGGCGTGCACGTGGGCGACTACGGTCTCGACCTGTCCTCCGGGCGGCTCTCGTTGACGGAGCTGCTCTACCGGATTCTGAAAGTGCCCGGTCTCGCCCGCCTGCGTCTGAGCTCCATCGAGCCGGCGTCGGTCAAGGCGGAGCTGATCGAGCTCATGGCAGGAGAGCCGCGCTTCGCCCGCCACTTTCACATCCCCCTGCAGAGCGCTTCCGACCCCGTCCTCTCCCGGATGCAGCGGCGCTATCGATCCCATGACTTCCGCTCGCTGATCCACCGGATCGGGGAGGCGATCCCCGACTGCGGAATCGGCACGGACGTGATCTGCGGCTTCCCGGGCGAAAGCGATGCCGATTTCCAACGCACCTTCGATCTGCTCGAGGAGCTGCCCATCACCTATCTCCACCCCTTCACGTACTCCGTGCGCCCGGGGTCCCTGGCCGAGTCCTGGGGCGATCAGGTGCCGGGCGAGGTCAAGAAGCGCCGGGTCGGGGCCTTGAAGCGGCTCTTCCGCGACAAGGGCCGCGCCTTTCGCGAACGCCACGTGGGCCGGGTGATGCCGGTAGTGGTGGAGACCCCTCGGGCAGGAAGGGGAGCCTCGCTCTGCGGGTGGACGGACAACTACCTCCGAGTGGATCTCGGAGCGGGAGAGCCCGGGGCGGTGATCGAACGCGTGCTGCTCTCCGGGTTGAACGAGCGGGGCGAGCTGGTCGGCCGGCGCTTGGCGCCGGCGGACTCCCCCTCGGTCTCCGCCGCGGCGGGTTCGCCCTGAAACACGCCCCGACTCCCGCGCCCGGCGCTCGCATGAACTCGAGTTTCGGGGTTCGTTGGTCGAAGTGGATTCCTTCTCCCCGATCGGGGGCGAGGACAAGCTTCGCGGGAATCCATCGTCCGACTACTGTATTTCGAACCCTGAAACTCGAGGTATGAATGTGCGGACGGGAACGGGAAATGAGCTTCGACCGGCCCGCTGACCCCGAGGTTCCCGTATCCCCGTGGGTAAGGCGCTTCGCCGTGCTGGTGCCGGCGGGGAGCGCGGTGCTCGATGTCGCCTGCGGTCACGGCCGCCACGTGCGCTTCTTTCGCGGCCGGTGGCACCCGGTGGCCGCCGTCGATCTGGACGTCTCCGGCCTCGAGGACCTGGCCGGCGACGCCATGGTCGAGCGCGTGCAGGCGGACCTCGAGGAGGGTCCCTGGCCCTTCGGGGAGCGGGTCTTCGGCGGTGTGGTGGTGACCAACTACCTGTACCGTCCGCTCCTGCCGCGGCTGATCGCCGCGGTGGCGCCGGGGGGAGCGCTCATCTACGAGACCTTCTCCCGCGGCAATGAGCGGATCGGCCGTCCCCGCAACCCGGATTTCCTCCTCGCGCCGGGCGAGCTGTACCAGGCGGCAGCGCCGACCCTGCAGGTCGTCGCCTACGAGCAGGGTCACGAGCGCCGGCCGCGCCCCGCGGTACGCCAGCGCATCGTCGCCGTCCGGTGCATCGAGCCGGTGGATCTGCCCTGAAAAAGGACTCGTGCCGGCCGGCGGTGTCTGGCCGAGGCCGAGGTTTACAGTCGGTGTGCCCCGACCTATGCTGCCCTGCGCGGTTGGAGGTTGTGACGCAGTCCTCAGCATCGCATCCCAAGGAGGGGGCCATGAAAGAAATAGCACAGCGCTGCCTGGATCCGGAGGAGCTCGGGACGCAGTGGAAGCGTAAGAGAGCGGCCGCGGCGGAGTCCGTTCGAGATGAGTCGATGAAGCCCTTTGCGTCGGAGCGGGAGCTCGCGGCGCTCGCTTCTGCCCTGGCCGGCTCGCATGCACCCCTGACCGCCGCCGAACGTGCCCTTGTGGCAGAGAGTGCGGCTCCGTCCTCGATCCACGTGGAACAGATTCGACGGGCTGTCGTTCGCGGTGAGGACCCTCTCGGCCGCGCCTTCTGTCGGCTGCGTCCTCCAGCGATCCGGCGCCGGCAAGGGGCGGTCTACACGCCACGACCGATCATCGATGCCATGATTTCGTGGGCCGCCGCCGAAAGCAGCCCGGTGCGTATCGTCGACCCCGGAGCTGGCTCGGGGCGCTTCCTCCTCGCCGCGGGGAGGGTGTTTCCCGACGCAGAGCTCATGGCCGTCGAGATCGACCCCCTGGCTGCGCTCATGCTGCGTGCGAACGCCGCCGCGTTGAACATGACCGGTCGCGTGACTTTGTATCTGGACGACTATCGGGCAGTCACCCTTCCCGCCACGGACGGTCCAACGCTGTTTCTCGGGAACCCGCCCTACGTGCGACATCACGAGATCGCCTCCGGCTGGAAGAGCTGGATGGCCGCCGTTGCTGCCGCCCATGGTCTCCGAGCCAGCAAGCTGGCCGGCCTTCACGTCCATTTCTTTCTCAAGACCCGCGAGCTGGCCAGGGACGGCGACCTCGGCACCTTCGTCACATCGGCCGAGTGGCTCGATGTGAACTATGGGGAAGTTTTGCGAGGACTGCTCACCAATGGTCTCGGTGGCGTTTCTCTGCATGTCATCGATGCTCGAGCCATGCCCTTTGCGGATTCGGCGACCACCGGTGCGATCACCTGCTTTCGTGTTGGAACACAGGAACGACGACTCCGTCTTCGTTCCGTTCCAACTCTTGGCCGCTTGGGTGACCTGCGGACCGGACGTCCCGTTTCCTGGTCCCGCCTCGACGAGGCTCGGCGCTGGTCTCCGCTGCTTCGGCCTGCGGCAGGGCATGCATCGTGCGGCCACATGAATCTCGGGGAGCTTTGTCGGGTCCATCGGGGCCAAGTGACTGGGTGCAATGCAGTGTGGATCGCCGGAAGCTATCCCGGCGTGCTGTCGGAATCGGTGATGGTCCCCGCCGTCACCAGAGCTCGGGAGCTCTTCCACGCGGCTCCTCGGCTGACCTGCACCGACGGGTTGCGCAGCGTGATTGACCTCCCGATCGACCTCGACGAGCTCGGCGAGGTCGAGTATGCCCAAGTCCGGCGCTTCCTCGAATGGGCCAAGCAAAGGGGGGCGGATCGCTCCTATGTCGCCCGACATCGGCGTGCTTGGTGGGCGATTATCCTCAGAGCCCCGGCTCCGATCCTCTGCACCTACATGGCACGCCGACCGCCGGCCTTCGTAAGAAATCCCTGTGAAGCCCGCCACCTCAATATCGCGCACGGCATCTATCCGCGCGAGCCCCTGCCTGCTCGGGTTCTCGACGCACTCTCCGTCTGGCTGAGCGAGACGGTGTGCGTATCTTCCGGGCGCACCTATGCGGGCGGTCTCACGAAGTTCGAGCCTAAAGAGCTCGAACGAGTACCCATTCCATCTCTGGAGCAGTTGCATGAGCGAGCCGAAGCACTGGACGCAGTCGGAGCTGACGCGTGACGCCGAGGCATCCAGGGACGTGTTCCGGAAGCAGCGACTGGACGAGCCGCTCGCTCTCTACTCCAGATTCTTCAATGAGTTCGTGCCGATCTTCGGTCGGATCATTGATCGACTGCCTATGCTGGCGGAGGATTCGATCGATCCGGAGACGATGTCCGACTTGGTCCGAGAGGACGACACCCTTACTGCCTTTCGTTACTTGGCGGCGCCGCCCGTATCGGAAGATGATCTGAAAACTCTGGCTGAAACGACGCTTTCGGCTACTGCGCTGCGCAGCGATGTGGTGGAAGCCCGTCGGGTCCGCGATATCGTCCTGCACATCATCGACCCGCATCGTTTCCCCTGGCTCAAGGAAGAACGATCTCCCACTTCACACGAGCGCGACCGGGCGGTGATTGCATCGGCGGCCTTGGTCGCAGCTCGCAAGGTGGAGACCTCCAGACGTTCGGACGCAAAGAAGAAGCAGGAGGAGAACGTCAAGGCCATCCTGCGGGGTATCGGCTTTGCCGAAGTTGCCTCGAAAGACATTCCTACCCTGGACTTCGCCCCCCGTCCCGGTGAGTTCTGTGGGGAAAGCAAACTCGGTGATACACGTGCGGATCTCGTGATTCGTCTGTATGACCGACGTGCAATGCCGATGGAGTGCAAGGTATCCAATAGCGCAGGGAACTCCTTCAAACGTATCAACCACGAAGCTGCGGGCAAGGCTCGCAATTGGCGCACCGGATTTGGGAATCGTCAGACTGTGCCGGGTGCCGTGATAAGCGGAGTGTTCAATCCAGACAATCTCGAGACCGCGCAGGCTGACGGGCTCGCGATCTTCTGGAGTCACCGACTCTCGGATCTCGCGGACTTTATCGAATCAACCCGAGCCGCAAGGAAGTGCTGACCTTAGCCGAACGAACTGCAAAGGGGCTGCACTGTCAGGTATCACCATCTTCGTATACTCCCGCGTTATTCACCCTTGGGGGTGAAAAAAGGATGGCGTGCTCATAATCTATAGTAGAATCAGAGCGTTACATCCAAACTCACCACAGAGAACGGAGCACGCCATGGGTGAGACG
>CAYFYD010000225.1:0-6753 GCA_964347195.1 uncultured Ectothiorhodospiraceae bacterium | reverse complement strand
GCCCGGCTGCGGATCCGCCAGGGGACCGGAGTGCGGAAGCCCGCCGGCGAGCACGAGAGGACCCGCCCGCCCGCCGGAGGGGTCGCAGTGTCCCGGCTGAGCTCGGGAATGCGCGGCCCGGCGGTCGAAAGCTGAGCTTCGTACGTAATCAGGAAAGCCCTGAGCGGGCCGGCACATCCGGCACCCAGAGGTAGCCGTCCGCGTCGAGGAGGTACGCTTCCCGCAGGCCGTGGGGCTTGTCCATCGCTCCGGCGAACACCGTGAAGCCCAGCGCCCGGGCGCGGCGCTCGGCCGCGTCCGGGTCGCAGCCGTGCAGGCGCACTTCGATCCCGATGCCGCGCGCGAAGTCCGCCGTGAGGCTGCCTCGCAGCGGGTGGTCGTGGTAGGTGTGGTCGGCGTGGAACATCCACTCCGCCCCGAAGCCGCGCAGTACCGCGAAGTCCGGGTCCGCGTACACCACTTCCGCTTCCAGGACCCCGGTCTGGAAGCGCAGGGCACGCTCGATGTCCGGGACGAGCAGGTTCACCCCGAGTCCGGTGAGCGAGCGGCCGTACTCCTCGGCCGGCATCCAGGGGTCTCCCTCACGCCGTTTCATGGTGCTCTGCCTCATCGCTTGCCGAGTGCCCGGCCGCAACAGTGGAGTGACGGGCCGCGGCAGTCAATACGCGCGCTCCGGCCGGGCAGGGCCATTTCATGCTGGCGCGGACGGCGTTGGTGCTGGCGCGGACGGTGTTGGTGCCCCCGGTGCGCCCTCATTCGCCCTGCTCACCTCTCGGTTGCAGGCTTTCCGCGTCGCCGAGCGCCCCGAATCGTCCATTGGCGCCCTCCCGCCGGTCCCGAGGCACGGGTCGAGACGCAGCATGAAACGACCCTGTCCGGCCGGGCGGTGCGCGTCCCCGTCCGACGACCGGTCCGCCTCTCGGGACGAGGGGCGGCGCGGAGAGGGCCCCGGGGCGGGGACTCGAGAAGTGCGGGTCCCGATGCCCGCCCGCCGTCTGCGAACGGCGTGACACGAGCGACCCTTCCTGCCCGGCTCGTGCCCGGCGGCAGGACCATCGCACACTCTCGCGAGATCGCTCGTGAAGGCGGGGGGCATTCGGTGTATGGTTGGCTTTCGCCTGACCAAGTGAGGAGAGATGTCGTGAAGAAACTCAGCAGATGTGCTCTGTCAGGGGCTGCCGGGTTGGCGATGTGCGCGAGCGTGCAGGCCGCGGACCTCGTGATCGGCGTTCCGAACTGGGTGTCGGTGACCGCCATGGCCCATATCGCCAAGGTGGTGCTGGAGGACAACCTCGGTATCGAGGTCGAGCTGCAGAACGCCTCGAACCCCATCGTGTTCGAGGCGATGGACAAGGGGACCATGCACGTGCACCCCGAAGTCTGGCTGCCGAACCAGCAGAACCTCTACGAGACCTATGTGGAGGAGCGGGGAACGGTAGTGAAGGCGCCGAATGCCGTGATCTCCTTCCAGGGCATGTGCGTATCCGCCGCGACCGCCGAAGCGCACGGCTTCACCGCCATCACCGACCTGACGGACCCGGAGAAGGCCAGGCTCTTCGACAGCGACGGCGACGGCCGGGGAGAGATCTGGATCGGCGCGACGGGCTGGGCATCGACCAACGTCGAGAAGATCCGCGCCAAGAGCTACGGGTACGACCAGACCCTGGAGCTCATAGAGATGGACGAGACCCTGGCGATGGCGAAGCTGGATGCGGCGATCGCCCAGAACCAGCCCATCGTGTTCATATGCTGGACCCCGCACCACATGTTCGGCTTGTATGACCTGACGGTGTTGCAGGAGCCTGCGCACGACCCCGAGAAGTGGACCGTCATCCAGCCGACCGACGATGCGGAATGGCTCGACAAGTCGAGCGCGCCGGTAGCCTGGGCCGACACCTATCTGCACATCCACTACGCCAAGGCTCTCGAGACCAGTCAGCCCCAGGTGGCCCAGATCCTGAGCAACCTGAAGTTGGATACCGACCAAGTGAGCAACATGGTCTACGCCATCACGGTGGAGAAGCAGGACCCGGCGGAGTTCGCCATGAAGTGGGTCGAGGAGAACGCCGACCTGGTCGATAGCTGGCTTTAACCGACCCTGAAGACGGTCGTCCGGGGGGGCTTGCCCCCCGGACGGAGGCGGCGCGGCTCCTCGCCACCCCCACGGGGCGGGGCGCCGCGCCGGTCTCCGGGCCGCGCGGCTGCACGACGTTTCCCGGCGCGACGGGGCAGGCCGGACCGACACGCCGCATCTCCGGAGGAGGAGAACGCGAGACGCCATGGACGCTCCTGCAATCGTTCTCGAAGGCGTGTGGAAGGTGTTCGGCGATCGGGCCGAGGAGGTCGTGGACCACATTCGCCGCCACGACCTCGGCAAGTCGGAGGTCCTCGAGCGTTTCGACGCTGTCGTCGGCATCGCCGACGTGTCCTTCGACGTAAGGCGCGGCGAGATCTTCTGCATCATGGGCCTGTCGGGGAGCGGCAAGTCGACCCTGGTACGTCACGTCAACCGGCTCATCGAGCCGACCGCCGGCACCATCACCCTGCTCGGGCAGGACGTGCTCGGCCTCTCGGAAGCGGAGCTCCGGGACCTCCGGGCCAGGAAGGTCGGCATGGTGTTCCAGCACATGGCGCTCTTTCCTCATCGCTCGGTGCGGGACAACGTGGCCTACCCTCTGGAGATCCGCGGCGAGCCGAAGCTGCGCCGCTGGCAGGTCTCCCAGCGCATGCTCTCGATGGTCGGGCTCGACGGCTTCGAGGACCGCTTTCCCACCGAGCTTTCCGGTGGCATGCAGCAGCGGGTGGGACTCGCACGCGCGCTCGCGTCGGACCCCGACGTGCTCCTGATGGACGAGCCCTTCAGCGCTCTCGATCCGCTCATTCGCCGCCAGCTCCAGGATCAGTTCCTCGATCTCTCGGAGCATCTGCACAAGACCACCCTCTTCATCACCCACGATCTGGATGAGGCCATCCGGCTCGGGACCCGCATCGCGATCATGAAGGACGGTCGCATCGTCCAGATCGGGACCCCCGAGGAGATCGTCACCAATCCCGCCGACGAGTACGTGCGCGACTTCGTGAAGGACATTTCGAAGCTCAAGCTGGTCTTCGCCCACACGATCATGGAGCCGATCGCCGGGTACCGGGCGAAGCCCGGCGAGGATCTGGGTCAGGCGCTCCGGACCTCCGAGGACACCGACCTCGACGGACTGGTGGACCTCGCCATCACCACCGAGCACCCCATCGTCATCACCGATCGGGACGGCCGGGACATCGGCGTCGTTTCCAAGGACCGCCTGCTGCGGGGGATCCAGGGAGGCAAGTAGCGTGTCCGCCGCTGCCGACTCCGCACCGGTCCCGGACCCGAAGCGCCCGCCCGTCCCCGATGCGTCCCTCGCCGGCGCGGACCAGTCGGCCGCCATCCGCCGCTTCGCGAACCGGAGCGCCGACTACTACGCCGCCCGCTTCACCCGCATCCAGGCGACCGGGGAGCGGGTGTGGTCCTTCAACCGGGCGGCGGTCTTCGGCGGCCCCTTCTGGGCGGCCGCGAGGGGCGTCTGGGGATTCTTCTGGCTCTTCGTGATCCTCGAGCTGATCGCCCTCGTGCAGCTCGGGCGCGGGCTCTGGGGGGACCTGGGCGCCGGCAAGGTCGCGGAGGCGGGCAAGCTGCGGCAGAAGGCGTCGGAGTTCTCGGAGGAGGCCGAGGCGGCGCGCCGCGCAGGCGACAGCATCGCGGAGTCCCTGCAGGCGAGCGCGGACAACCTCTTCCGCGCCGCGGAAGTCGCGCTGCTGGAGGGGGAGCGCCTCGCGGCGGGGGCCACGACCCTGGTCCTCGCCGGCGCCGTCCTCTTCCTCGCCCTGCGCACCGCCGCCGGCTTCTTCGCGAACGCCCGCTACGAGAAGCAGTTCACCCGCTGGCGCACCGACAAGACGGTGCCTTCCGGACTCGAGCCCGCCAACGCGCTCGTCGGAGTCGTGCTCGTCCTCATCATGTATCCGGCGACGCTCTACCGCTTTACCGCTTCGGCGCCCGCGCCGTGGATTACGGATGTGCCCGTCGGCACCGAGTACTACGCGGCGACCGCCACTGTGCTGGAGGACTGGTTCGATCGCAGCGCGGTAGCCGGGCAGGGCCTCTTCGACGGGATCACGGCCGTGGTCCGAGGCTTCCTCAATGTGATCGAGCTCATTCTCGTCGGCACGCCCTGGCCGGTGGTGATGCTCTTCTGGTTCATCGTGGCGTGGCGGGTCGCGAACCTCCGGGTGGCGATCTTCTGCGCGGCGGCGCTCGTCTACTTCGGGTTCCTCGGCCTCTGGGAAACCACCATGGTCACCTTTGCCCTGGTGGGCGCGGCGGCCGCGTTCTGCGTCCTGATCGGCATCCCGCTGGGGATCTGGTGCGCGAAGAGCCCGCGCACCTACGCGGTGGTGCGGCCCCTGCTCGACCTCATGCAGACGCTCCCGCCCTTCGTCTACCTCATCCCGATCATCGCCTTCTTCGGGACCGGCAAAGTCCCCGGGATCCTCGCCACCATCGTCGTGGGCATGCCCCCGGTAGTGCGTCTGACCGCGCTCGGGGTGATGCACGTGGACCACCATGTGAAGGAGGCCGCCTACGCTTTCGGAGCGAGCCGGCGCCAGGTGCTCACGGGAGTGGAGCTGCCTCTCGCGACGCCCAGCATCATGACCGGAGTGAACCAGACCATCCTGCTGTGCCTCGCGATGGTGGTGATCGCCGCTCTCATCGGGGCGAAGGGACTCGGTCAGGACGTGGTGGTCGCGCTGCAGTACGTGGCGAAGGGTGAGGGCCTGCTCGCGGGGCTCGCGATCCTGTTCTGCGCGATGATCCTGGACCGGATCGTGCAGGGCCGCTTCCGCCGGCAGGAGGACCAGTAGTGACGGCCGGTCCCGAGCCCGCCGCCCGCTCGGCGGGGGCGCCCCGAGGCGACGCGGCGCCGCCGGACCCGGCGCTCGACCTCAGCGAGTCGATCGGGCGCTTCTGCGGGGCCAACGGCGCCTACTACGCGGAGCGCTTCGCGCGGCTTCAGTCGGCGCACCGGCCGGTGTGGTCCTTCAACTGGGCCGCCGCCCTCGCCGGCCCGGTGTGGGCGGGCGCCCGGGGCATGTGGGGGATCCTCTGTCTGCTCGCCTTCCTCGAGCTTCTCGCCCTCGTCCCGCTCAGCCAGGGCCTGTGGAGTGATCTGGGCGCCACGCAGCGCGCCCGGGTGGAGAAGCTCGAGCGCAACCACGAACGCATGCTCGGCAAGGTGCAGAGAGCGAGCGACGAGGGCAAGACGGATCGCGCCGCCTCGTTTCAGAAGAACGCGGACAATCTGGCGGGCGCGATCGTCAGGGCGAAGGAGAGGCTCGCGGAGGCCGAGGGCGCCGCCACCCTGCTGATCTCGGCGGGACTGGTCGGCCTGCTGCTCGTCAAGGTCTTCGCGGGCGCGTGGGCCAACCACGTCTACGAGAAGCGCTATTCGCGATGGCGGGCCGACCGGCGAATCCAGGCCGGGTTCTCCGGAATCGGCATGCTCGGGGCCCTCGTGTTCGTGGTGGCGGTGTACGGAGTGACCGTCTTCCGTTTCACCAGTGTCGAAGCGCCCGCCTTCGTCGTCGATTTCCCGGTGTCGAGCAGCGATTACCACGACCCGATCGCGGCCTGGATCGACGGCGGCTTCGATCACGCGTCCTCCAACTACGCGGCCTTCTTCCAGGGCATCGCGAGGGGAGTCCGAATCGTCCTCGAAGCGCTCGAGACGGTGTTCGTCGAGACCCCGTGGCCGGTGGTGATGACGGTCATCGTGGTCACCGCCTGGCGACTGGCGGGTCCGCGCGTCGCCATCTTCACCGCCGCCGCGCTCGCCTACCTCGCGGTGCTCGGCTTCTGGGAGAGGAGCATGGCGACGGTGGCCCTGCTCGGCACCGCCGCCTTCATCTGCGTCGCGGTGGGGGTTCCGCTCGGGGTGTGGTGCTCGCGCAGCGACCGGGTGTTCGCGGTGGCGAGGCCGATCCTCGACTTCATGCAGAGCATGCCCGCCTTCGTGTACCTCATCCCCGTCATCGCGTTCTTCGGAACCGGCAAGCCTGCCGGCATCGTCGCCTCGATCGTGTTCGGACTGCCCCCGGTGGTGCGCCTCACCAACCTCGGCCTGCGGCAGGTGCCCCAGGACGTGAAGGAGGCGGCCCTCGCCTTCGGGGCGACGAAGTGGCAGATCCTCCGGGACGTGGAGACCCCCATCGCCAAGCCCAACATCATGCAGGGGATCAACCAGACCATCCTCTTCTGTCTCTCGGCAGTGGTGATCGCTTCCCTCATCGGCGCCAAGGGGCTGGGCTACGACGTGCTCGTCGCGCTCCAGTACGCGGCGAAGGGTCAGGGCGTCCTCGCCGGGATCGCCATCCTCGTCTGCGCGATGGTCATCGACCGCATCGTGCAGGGCAGCTTCCGCAAGTAGCCCCCCGGACCGCCTCAGGGCCGTTTCATGCTGGCCGGAGTCGCGTCGCCGACGCGCCCTCCACGCGCGGTTTACGTGTCCCTGGCGCCTCGTTTCATGTTCCTGAGCCGCCCCAATCGGTCCGGCAGCGTCTGTCGGGGTCTCCGATGCGCGTCCGGATCGCAGAATGAAAAGACCCTGCGGACCGCCTTCCCCGTCACCCCCTCCATCCCCCTCCATCCCCCTCGTTCCCGCCTTCCCGGTCACCCCCGTCACCTCCATCATTCCCGTCACCCCCGTCGCCTCCGTCACTCCG
>CAYFYD010000224.1:0-6797 GCA_964347195.1 uncultured Ectothiorhodospiraceae bacterium | reverse complement strand
CATTCCCGCGCCCCCTCCCGTCATTCCCGGGCCACTTTCCGTCATTCCCTTGGTGAGCGGGAATCCATCCCCTGATTCCCGCATGTCGAACCCCGAAAGTCGAGATGGCAGCTCCCCTGTCACCTTGCCCCCGGATCGATAGGGCGATTCCGAGCCGCGCCACATGAAGAGGAGTTCAGCGTGACGATGGCGTCCGCCGCCGAGCTTTCCTCTGCGCGCATCGGGGTGCCGGGGACATGGATTCCCGCTCACCAAGGGAATGACGAGCTTTCCTCTGCGCGTCCCGGCGCGGCGGGGAGGATCCGCAGGACGCAGCGGCCGGGGGTCAGGGCGAGGCGGCGAGCGCCCGCGCCGCGAGCTGCAGGATCGCCAGGACGCCCGGCAGATCACCCCCCGCGAACATCGAGGCCGGCAAGCAACCATGCCGCGAGCTGCACGACCACCAGCGCGAGGATCCCCGCGACCAGGTCGTCGAGCAGGATGCCGAGGCCGCCGCGGGCGCGCTCCGCCGCGCGCACCGGCCAGGGCTTCACGATGTCGAAGAAGCGAAAGAGCAGGAACGCGGCGAGGACCCACCCCCACCCCGGCGGCGCCGCGGTGACCGCCGTCAGGAAGCCGACCACCTCGTCCCAGACGATGGCGGCGGGGTCGGGGTCCGCGAGCTCGGCCGCGGTGCGCCCGCACACCCATACCCCGAGTACCGCGAGGGCGAGGAGGACGGCGACATGGGCGGGCAGCGGCAGGCCCGCCATCGGAAGGTAGAGGGCGACCCCGAGGAGGGTGCCGCAGGTGCCGGGCGCGCGGGGACTGAGCCCGAGGCCGAAGCCGCAGGCGATCAGGCGTCGTGGGTGCAGCCACCACCGCAGAGGAGGGGAGGGCCGCGCGCGCTTCGAGTGTCGGTGCTCCGTTGGTGCCATCTCGGTGCTGGGGGGCCGCGCGCGCTTCAAACCGCGATCCAGTTCACGCTCAATCTCGCCCTCGGGAGGGCCGCGCGCGCGTGTTTCAAGTACAACAACCTCTGCACTTCGTTCATGTCGGTCCGCGGGCCGCACGCGCGCGCTTCAAGGGGCCCGCTCCGGGCGTGCGGCCCGCGGGTGCGACCCGTGCCGAAAGTGCCGGTAGCCGCCGGGTCCGCCGGGGGACCAGGTCCCGCCGTCGGGGCGCACGCAGGTCACCCCGGAGCCCCTTTCGATGGCTCCGACCTCCGTGATCGGGCAGTCGAGTCCGGCGGCGCGTTCCTCGAGCCGCGCCACCCGCTCCGGCGGCACCGTGAAGCACAGCTCGTAGTCGTCGCCGCCGGTGGCGGCGATCCGCCCGCCCTCCTCCCGTCCGGCGCCGGTGCGCAGCGCGTCCGAGAGCGGGAGGCGGTCGAGGCGAATCCGCGCGCCCACGCCGCTCGCCCGGCACAGGTGCCCGAGGTCCGCGACCAGGCCATCGGACACGTCGATCGCGGCGGAGGCGATGCCGCGCAGCGCCATCCCCGCCGCCACTCTCGGCGTCGGGCGGCGGAGCCGGGACCACACCCGTCGCCGGGTGTCCTCGTCGAGCCGAAGCGCGCGGTAGTGCTCGCGCAGGGCGAGGCCCGCGTCTCCCAGCGCTCCGGTGACGTAGATGCGGTCGCCGGCCCGCGCCCCGGCGCGGGTGATCGCGGACCCGCGCGGCAGCGTCCCGAGCACTGAAACGCTCACCGTGAAGTGACCGCTGCCCACCCGTGGCCGGGGCGCCGGGATGCGGTGGGGTCGACACGCCCGCGCCATGCCCCGGTGGAGCTCGGCGGCGCGGTCGCCCGCCGGGGCTCGCAGGAGCGCCACGGCGGAGAGGGCGCGGGGCTTCGCGCCCATCGCCGCGAGGTCGCTCAGGTTGACCGCGACCGCCTTGTAGCCGACGTCGGCGGGGTCGCTCCCCACGGGAAAGTGCACGCCGTCCACCAGGGTGTCGACGGCGACGGCGATCTGCTCGTCCTCGGCGACGGCTACCCGCACTGCGTCTCGGCGGGACGGGTCGTCCTCGCGAGCCGATCGAGGACCCCGTTCACAAAGCGATGGCTCTGCTCGGCCCCGAAGGTGTGCGCGAGCTCCACCCCCTGGCTCACGATGACCCGCCACGGCACCTCGTGCGCGTGCGCGAGCTCGTGGGCGCAGAGGCGCAGGATCGCGCGCTCGACGGGGTCCACCTGGGAGAGAGGGCGGTCCAGGAGGGGCTCGAGCGAGGCGTCGAGACCGTCGAGATGCGCGGGAACGCCCTCCACCAGCGCGAGGAAGAGACCCTCGTCGAGGTTGTCGAGGAGGCCCTCCTCCCGGAACTGGGCCGCGACTTCGCGCGGCGCCTGGCGGGTGATCTGCCACTGGTAGAGGGCCTGGACCGCCGCCTGCCTTGCCCGCACCCGGGTCCCGGTCCTCATCGCCGGAGGGCGCGCAGCAGGGTGGCCATCTCGAGCGCGGCCAGCGCCGCTTCGCTCCCCTTGTTTCCGGTCGCTCCCCCCGAGCGGGCCTCGGCCTGGTCGCGATCGTCGGTGGTGAGTACCCCGAAGATCACCGGCACCCCGGATTCGAGCGAGACCTGCGCGATGCCGCGTGCGCACTCGCCGGCCACGTAGTCGAAGTGCGGCGTCTCGCCCCGGATCACGGCGCCGAGCGCGACGAGCGCGGCGTAGTCGCCGTGGCGGATCAGCGCCTTCGCGGCCAGCGGCAGCTCGAAGGCCCCGGGCACCCGCACCACGGTGACGCGCTCGGAGTGCACTCCGTGACGCGAGAAGGTCCCGAGCGCGCCTTCGAGGAGGGCGTCGCCGATCTCGCGGTTGAAGCGGGCGGCGGCGATCGCGAAACGCGCGTCGCCGACCGCGTAGTGTCCGGGCGCGATGTCGAACCTGGCCATGCGTGCCGCCCGATCCCCTTCAGGTCTCCACGTAGTCGACGATCCGGAGTCCGAAGCCGGACACCCCGAGCAGCCGGCGGGGGGTGCCCAGGACCCGGACCCGGGTGAGGCCGAGGTCGAGCAGGATCTGGGTGCCGAGACCGTAGGTGCGCAGGTCGTGGCCGCGCTCGATGCTCGGGAGGTCCGCCCCGCGGTCCTGCTGCTCGTAGGCGTGGACCCGGGCGAGCACGTCCTGCTCCGTCTCGTGGCTGCGCAGGATGATGAGCGCCCCCGCGCCCTCCCGGGCGATCCGCTCGAGCGCTCCGCCGATGCTCCACAGGTGCGCGTCGCGGCGGCTGCCGGTCAGGTCGTTGAGGGAGTCGCTGACGTGGACCCGGATCAGGGCCGCGTCCGCGTCCTCCCCACCGGGGTCTCCGGTGACGAGCGCGAGGTGGACCCGTTCCTCCATGGTGTCCTGGTAGGCGACGAGGCGGAAGTGGCCGTGGCGGGTCGGCAGGTCGCACTCCCCCACCCGGCGCACCGTCTTCTCGGTCGTCATCCGGTGGCGGATGAGGTCGGCGATGGTCCCGAGCTTCAGCCCGTGCCCGCGGGCGAACGCCTCCAGCTCCGGGCGCCGGGCCATGGTGCCGTCCTCGTTGAGGATCTCGACCAGGACCGCGGCCGGCTCGAGACCGGCGAGCCGGGCGAGGTCGCAGCCCGCCTCGGTGTGTCCGGCCCTCGTCAGCACCCCGCCCGGCTCCGACATCAGCGGGAAGACGTGGCCGGGCTGCACCAGGTCGGAGGGCTTGGCGTCGGGCCGCACCGCGGCGAGGACGGTGGTGGCGCGGTCCGCGGCCGATATGCCGGTGCTCACCCCCGCCGCGGCGTCGATCGAGGTGGTGAACTGGGTGCGATGCGCCTCCCGGTTCTCGGCCACCATGGGCTTGAGGCCGAGCTGCGCGCAGCGCTCGCGCGTCATCGGCATGCAGATCAGGCCGCGCCCGTAGCGGGCCATGAAGTTGATCGCCTCGGGAGTGACCTTCTCCGCCGGCATGAGGAGGTCGCCCTCGTTCTCGCGGCTCGCGTCGTCCATGAGCACGACGAACTTTCCCGCCGCGAAGTCGGCCACGATCTCCTCGGTGGTGTTCAGGCCTTCGGGTGCCGGCGGGGGTCTGAGCCGCTCCCGAACCCTCTTCCGGATCGCCTGGTACTCTGCTCCGTTCCAGGCGTGACGCGCCCCGGACCCGCATCGGATGTCCAGGGCGCGCAGAGTGCGGCGGATCCGCTTCGGGGTCACGCCGAGCTCAAGGGCGAGGTCCCGGGTGGTGAACGACTCCGGGGATTCGACGGTGGTGTCAAGGTCCATGCGCGGACGCCTCGAAGGTCGGCGGGTGCCGAGGGCGGATTATGGGACCAGCCCGCGTTCGCCACCAGAACGCGCGCGCCGGGCCGGCGCCCGCCCTCAGGTGCGCCGCGCCTCGAGCAGGCGGTCCAGGTACCGGGCCACGAGGTCCACCTCGAGATTGACCGGGCTTCCCGGCCGGAGCCGGCCCAGGGTGGTGGCCTCCAGGGTGTGAGGAATGATGTTGACGCCGAAGTCCGACCGGCGCACGTCGTTGACGGTCAGGCTCACGCCGTCGACGCACACCGAGCCCTTGACGGCGATGAAGCGCTCGAGGGCGGGAGGGAAGGAGAAACGCATGCGGGTGCTGCGGGCCTCTTCCACCCGTTCTTCCAGCCGGCCGATCCCGTCGACGTGTCCCGACACCAGATGCCCGCCGAGACCGGTGTCGAGGCTGAGCGCCGGCTCGAGGTTGACGGCGGAGCCGGGTGCGATCCGGGCGAGGGTGGTGAGCGCCAGGGTCTCCGCCGACACGTCCGCCTCGAAGCCGTCCTCGAGCGGCGCGGCCACGCTCAGGCACACTCCGCTCACCGAGATCGAATCGCCCCGGGCGCGCCGCCGCGGGGCGATGTCCGGACTGGCGACCGCGATGCGCCGATCCTCGCGCTCACCCCCGAAGGACTCGACCCGGCGTACTTCCCCGACGCACTGCACGATTCCGCTGAACATGGGGCGAAAAGTCCTCCGGCGCTCGTGCCCGCTTCCGGCGCGCCTTCAGAGCGCGGGCCGCGCGATCACCCGCCAGTCCCCGCCCACCGGATCCACGGACGCGATCTCGAGCGGGATGCGCTCGTCCATGCGGGTGATCGACGGCAGGCTGAAGAGGCCGCGGGCGGCGTCGCCGAGCAGGAGAGGGGCGACGTAGACGACGAGCTCGTCGACCCGCTTGGCCGCCATCAGGGCGCCCGCGAGGGTCGGCCCGCACTCCACCGTCAGCTCGTTCACCTCGCGCCCGCCGAGCTCGGCGAGCAGGGCGCCCGGATCGGTCCCGTGCCGCGGGTCGGGCAGGCAGAGCAGCTCCGCACCGGCGCGTTCGAGCGCCGCCGCCCGGGCGGCGTGGGCCTCCCGGTGCACGATGAGGCAGCGTCCCGGAGGGGAGAGGAGGCGGGATCCGGGCGGGGTGCGAAGGGACGAGTCGAGCACGACCTTGAGGGGGGCTTCGACCTCGCAGGTCTCGCCGAAGTCGTGCAGGCGCGGGGTGAGGGAGGGGTCGTCGGCGAGCAGGGTGCCGATGCCGGTCAGCATCGCGGAGCTCCGGGCTCGCAGGCGGTGCACGTCGTGGCGGGCCTCCCGCCCGGTGATCCACCGGCTCTCGCCGGAGGCGAGCGCGGTGCGCCCGTCGAGGCTCATCGCCATCTTGACCCGCACCCAGGGCCGTCCGTGCCGCATGCGCATCGCGAAGCCGGGGTTGAGGGCCTGTGCTTGCGCTTCCCGCACCCCGGTGCGGGTCTCGACGCCGGCCGCCTCCAGGCGCGCGATCCCCCGGCCGGCAACGCGGGGGTTCGGGTCGATGCTCGCCACCACCACCCGCGCGATCCCCGCCTCGATGAGGGCCTCGGTGCACGGCCCGGTGCGCCCGGTGTGGCAGCAGGGCTCCTGGCTCACGTAGGCGGTGGCGCCGCGGGCGCGCGCTCCGGCCTCGCGCAGGGCGTTGATCTCGGCGTGCGGCTCTCCCGCGCGGACGTGCCAGCCCTCTCCGGCCACCTCCGTGCCGTGGGCGATCACGCAGCCCACGCGAGGGTTGGGATCGGTGGTGTAGAGACCCCGGCGGGCGAGCGTCAGGGCTCGGTCCATGTGCGTGCGGTCCAGGGTGTCCCGAGAGGTCGGACTACTCATTGGGCAGCAGGGGCAGTTGGCTTCGCCGCGCCTCCGGGGTCGGCTCCGCTTCGAGGCGGTCGATCGTTTCACGGAAGTCGGTCATGTCCTGGAAGCGGCGGTAGACGGACGCGAAGCGCACGACGGCGACCGGATCCAGCTCGCGCAGCGCCGCCATCGCGTACTCGCCGACCACGCGCGAGGGCACTTCGCGCTCGCCGCCGGTGGCCAACGCGCGGGTGATGCCGCTCAGGGCTCTCTCGACGGCGTCGACCGGGACCGGGCGCTGCTCCAGCGCCCGCAGTATCCCGGCGCGGAGCTTCGCCTCGTCGAAGGGCTCGCGGGTCGCGTCGCGCTTGACGACGCGGGGCAGGTTGAGCTCCACGCGCTCGTAGGTCGTGAAGCGCTCCCCGCACTCCCTGCACTCGCGGCGGCGCCGCACCTGGGCGCCCTCGCCGACCAGCCGGGAATCGATAACCCGGGTCTCCTTGGTCTGGCAGAAGGGACAGTGCATGGTGCGGGACTGGTCCGGATCGCGCGTCCCCACCGCCGCGAGGGGGAACGGGGCGGGCCTTCGGCGGACACCGGAACGAACCAAGGCGTAACCAAGGGTAACCAGGGCGGAACCAAGGCGTACCATAGCCTAACCACGTGTCCACGGCGAGGCGGCCCGCCCCAGGACCATTCAGAAGTCGAGTTGCGGGGTTCGAAGTACTGGAATCAGGCG
>CAYFYD010000223.1:0-6817 GCA_964347195.1 uncultured Ectothiorhodospiraceae bacterium | reverse complement strand
GCGGGGCGCCCGTGAGGCACGCGCCCGCGAGATGATCGATCTCGTCGGCCTCGGCGTGCGTGAGCGCTACTATCCGCACGAGCTCTCGGGGGGGCAGCAGCAACGGGTCGGCATTGCCCGAAGCCTCACCACCGAGCCCGAGATCTGGTTCCTCGACGAGCCCTTCTCCGCCCTGGACCCCCTGATCCGCCACGAGATGCAGGATGAACTCCAGCGGCTCCAGGGAATGCTCAGGAAGACCATCGTGTTCATCACCCACGACTTCGACGAGGCGATCAAGCTCGCCGACCGGATCGCGATCATGAACGACGGCCGGGTCGTGCAGATCGGCACGCCCGAAGGGTTGGTCGTCAGCCCGGCCAACGACTACGTCGCGGAGTTCACGCAGAAGATCCCGCGGGCCCGGGTGCTCACGGTGCGCGCAGTCATGGACCCGCGCGGCCGTGCCCGGGGCGAGCCGGTACCGGAGAGCCTTCTCGTGCACGAGGCGGCCGAACGAGTGCTCGCGGCGGAGCGGCCGGTGCCGGTCGCGAATGCCCATGGAGAGGTGGTGGGGAGTCTCGACCGGGACGCGGTCATCCGGGTTCTGCTCGAAAAGGACCGCGCCGAGTAGACCGGCCCCTGCGGCAGAGTGCCGCACCCCGGGTCCATGCCCTCGGGTATGCTCGCCGGTGACGACACCGCCGGACAGGCCCTCGGCGACCGATGCGCCGAGTCTCTCCCCTGCCCGTGAAGCTCGGGCGAGTGGTCCCGTGAAGACCACAGCGAGAAGGATGTCGCCCGGCTCACCCTCGAGGGACACCGCTCCGCCGACACGTCCGGTCCGCTCCCGGGGCGAGCGGTCCCGAGCTGGCGTCCCACGTGTCGGGTCGGACGGTGCAGGCGGTAGCCGGGGACGTACCGCGTCTCCAGGGCCACCGGCCCTCGCTTCCGGAGACTTTCGCCTTCGAAATGTACGACGAGTTCGGATAACCTCGTCAACGTGACGAGTCCGGCACGACTCGTGGGGCGCGGGCAGTCCTGACCCGTATCCCGCACCGGCACACATCGTCGGGAGTAACCAATGGGCACTGCACCCTCACTGTCCGAGCGGGCTGACGAGCTCGAGCGCCGGCAGATGGAGGCGCTCGGCGAGCGGGTCGTCGTCAAGTCCCTCCTCTTCCGCCTCGCCGACGGCGAGCGCACCCTCGGCCCGCGCCGGCACGGGAGCCGCCTGCTCATGGGAGAGGATCCCCGGCTGCCGCCGATGCCGGAGAAGCCGACCCTGCTCGACTTCTTCCGCCTGCGCTTCGCCCCGAGCCAGGCCCATCTCCTGCAGAGCGCGAATCTCGCGCAGAAGGCGGGGCTGCCCGGGAAGATGGTGCTCGCCTGCCTGCTCCACGACATCGCGGTCGTCGGGTTCATTCGCGCCGACCACGGCTACTGGGGGGCACAGCTCATCGAGCCCTACGTGGACGAGGAGGTGAGCTGGGCGATCCGGATGCACCAGGCCCTGCGCTTCTTTCCCGACGAATCGGTCGGATACGAGTACCCCGACCAGTACCGCCGGATGTTCGGCGAGGACTATCGGCCCGAGCCTTACATCGTGGCCGACTACGAGCGGGCCAGGAAGCACCGCTGGTACCTCTCCGCGCGCATGATCTGCGTGAACGACCTCTACGCGTTCGACCCCGACGTGCACCTCGGGATCGAGCAGTTCGAGGAGGTCATCGGCCGGCACTTCCGACAGCCGCCCGAGGGCCTGGGCAACGACAACACCCCCGCCTCGCACATGTGGCGCACGATTCGCCGGCCCTGCAACGCGCTGTAGGGCGCCGGCGACGGGCCGGAGCCGGGTACCTGCCACCTGCCGTCCCGGCAGTTTTCCGGGCTATCCCGCCGGCAATCTCACCCGGTTGCGCGCGAATCCTTCATCGCAGGGAGAGAGCATCTCGAGCTCGACCCGAACCGATGCGAAGCGCCACTCGCCGCCGACCCGCCGGCACCGGTCGTGGTAGGTCGCCGCCATCCAGTACGCGGCGTCGTCGATAGAGCTCCCGCCAGAACACCAGCCTGCCATCCTTCCAGTGGGTCTCGTGGGGGCAGAGTTCGGCGAGCGTGAAGTGGTCCCCGGGGCCGACGCCCCGTTGGAAGCCCTTTCCAATCCCGAGACAGGCCTGAAGGCGGCACGGGGGCAGGGCGTGGTCCCCTCGGCGGAGCCTTCAGACGGTGCTCGATGGTGGCGCGCCGGTGCGGTGGCGTAGGAAAATTCCGTCGTTCCCGCAAGGCCCCCTGTCCCGTGAAGACGGATATCCCGGTTCCGGCCTCCGATCGCTCCGAGGCCCGCCCCCCGGATCGATAGATGTTCCGGCTCGCCTGGCCCTGGGTCGCGCTCGCGGCGGCGGCTCCCGTCCTGGTGGCGTACCTCCTTCCTCCCGTCCAACGCCGCACCGGCGCGGCGCTTCGTGTTCCCTTCTTCGCGCAGGTCGCGGCCCCGCCCGCCCGGTCTCGCCGGGCGCCGCTGCGTGCTTCCGGCTGGACGGCCGCTGTCGCGTGGCTGCTCGTGGTGTTCGCGGCCTGCCGGCCCCAGTGGGT
This sequence comes from uncultured Ectothiorhodospiraceae bacterium, assembly GCA_964347195.1. Taxonomy (GTDB): domain Bacteria; phylum Pseudomonadota; class Gammaproteobacteria; order HK1; family HK1; genus JAJEAD01. The sequence continues at coordinate 4,243 of CAYFYD010000223.1, read as the reverse complement.
CCACGAACCGCTCGAAGTGCCGGTGAGCGGGCGCGACCTCCTGCTCGCGGTCGACATCTCCGGAAGCATGAAGACGAAGGACCTGCACCTGGACGGGGCTCCCGCGAGCCGCCTCGCAGTGGTGAAGGACGTGGCGGGGGAGTTCATCGCGCGGCGGACCGGAGACCGCGTCGGGCTGATCCTGTTCGGCTCGCGCCCCTACCTCCAGACCCCGCTCACCTTCGACCGCACCACGGTGCGCCAGTTGCTCGAGGAGGCGGAGATCGGGCTGGCGGGCGAACAGACCGCGATCGGCGACGCGATCGGACTCGCGCTCAAGCGCCTGCGCGAGCGTCCGGCGGAGAGCCGAGTGCTGATCCTGCTCACCGACGGGGCGAACACCACCGGGGAGGCTTCCCCCCGCGAGGCGGCGGAGCTCGCGGCCGCGGACGGCATGAGGATCTACGCGATCGGGGTGGGCGCGGACGAGCGCGTCACCCGCCGCCTGTCTCCCGGCGGGGGCGGTGACCTCGACGAAGACACCCTGCGGGTGGTCGCGGGGCTGGGGGGCGGGCGCTACTTCCGGGCCCGCGATGCGGGGGAGCTCGAAGCGATCTACGCCCTGCTCGACGCCCTGGAGCCGATCGCCCGCGACGTCGAGCTGCTGCGCCCCGTCCGCGAGCTCTTTCCCCTGCCGCTCGGCATCGCGCTCGGGCTGGCGACCGGCCTGCTGCTGAGGGAGCTCGGCCGGCATTGGCACTTCCCCGCGCGCGTTCGCCGGCCGGGAGTGACGGAGCACTGATGGAGGACTTCCACTTCCTGCGGCCGCTGTGGCTCCTCGTCCTCCCCGCGGGCCTCGGCCTGGTGTGGGCCTACGCCCGGCGCCTTCGCTCCGGCGAGCGCTGGCGCGACGTCTGCGACGCCGAGCTGCTGCCCCATCTGCTCGTGCGACGCGACGCCAGCACCGTCTCCCTCGTTCCCTTTCTCCTGGGCGCCGGTCTCGTCCTCGCGGTCCTCGCCCTCGCCGGGCCGACCTGGCACAGCCGCGAGCTGCCCGTCCACCGGGTGAAGGAGGCGCGGATCGTGGTGCTGGACCTTTCCCGCTCGATGGATGCGCCGGATCTGCGGCCTTCCCGGCTCGCCCGCGCCCGCCTCGAGGCGGCGGAGATCTTCGCGATGAGCGAAGAGGGCCAAGCGGGACTCGTGGTGTACGCGGGCGACGCCTTTGTCGTGTCGCCGCTCACCGACGACCACGACATCCTCGCCGCCATGTTGCCGGCGCTGTCCACCGATCTGATGCCCGCCCGCGGCAGCCGGGCCGACCTCGGGCTGCGCCGGGCCGGCGAGCTGCTCGCCCAAGCCGGCCTGAGACACGGGGAGATCATCCTCATCGCCGATTCGGCAGAGGACTTCCGGGCGGTGGAAGCGGCGGCGGACCTCGCCCGGGAGGGATACCTGGTCTCCGTCCTCGCCATCGGCACCCCCGAAGGCGCTCCGATCCCCCTTCCCGGCGGCGGCTTCCTCCGGGACGATGCCGGCAACATCGTGGTCCCGCGCGCCGGGACCCGGGAGCTGCGGGAGATCGCGCGGGCCGGCGGCGGACGTTTCGCGAAGATGAGTGGCGACAACCGCGATCTCGAGTACCTTCTCGCCGGGGGCGAGCGCTGGGGGGCAGAGACCGAGGAGAGCGGGCACGCAGCGCGCAACTGGCGCGACGAAGGCCCGTGGCTGGTGCTCGCCCTCCTGCCCGTCGCCGCGCTCGCCTTCCGGCGGGGCTGGCTGCTCGCGCTCGGCTGTCTCCTCGTCGCGCCGGTCGAGCCCGCAAGGGCGCTTCAGTGGCAGGACCTGTGGGCGCGTCCCGACCAGCAGGCGGCCGCGGCGCTCGCCCGGGGCGATCCCGCCGCGGCGATCGAGCAAGCGGGGAGCGGGCGGTGGAGGGCGCCCGCGCTCTACCGCAACCGCGAGTTCGTGGCGGCGGCGGAGGCCTACTCGGGGCAGGAAGGCGCGGACGCGCACTACAACCGCGGCAACGCCCTCGCCCGATCCGGCCGTCTCCGGGACGCCCTCGACGCCTACGACGAGGCGCTCGCCCTCGTCCCCGACCTCGAGGACGCGGTCTTCAACCGTGACCTGGTGGAAGAGCTCCTGCGCCGGCAACAGTCGTCGGGCGGGAGTCGGGGAGAGCACGGGGAAGACGGCGCGGCGCGGGCGGCGGAGGATTCCGGATCCGAGCCCTTCCGCCCTGACGACCAGTCCCCGTTCGGGGACGACCCCCGGGGGGAAGCGGGAGCGCCCGATCTCCAGGGTATGGGAGGCGACGATTCACGGGGGGGTACGGGCAGCGCCGGCGAGTCCGGTGACTCGGGACTCCGGGATGGGCCGACCCCGAGCGAAGTCGGCGCCGGACGGCAGGGCGGGACGGAAGGCGGCCGGCCCGCGGCCGCTTCCGCGGAAGCGGGGACGCTGAGCGACGAGGAGCGCCAAGCCCTCGAGCAGTGGTTGCGGCGCATTCCCGACGACCCCGGAGGGCTCTTGCGCCGCAAGTTCGCTCTGGACTACCAGCGCCGCGGCCAGCCCGACCCCGAGACCCCCCGCACATGGTAGGCGTTCCGGGAAACGACGCGGGAAGGCCCGCTCACGTATCGGGACGCCGCATGGCCGGGCCGGAGCGCACGCGCGGCGCGACGGCGCTCGTTCGAGTCCGCGCCCTCGCCTCCCTGCTCCTGGTGGGGTGGTGCGCCGCGGTCGCCGCACCGGGCCCGAGCGCGAGCCTCGACCGCAACCCGATCCGCGCCGACGAGACGGTGCGTCTGATCATCGAGACGGAGGGCGGCGCTTCGGGGAAGGCACCGGATCTGCGCCCGCTCGACGAGGCGTTCGAAAGGCTCGGCACCAGCACCAGCACGCAGATCCGGATCCTGAACGGAGAGCAGTCCGCCCTCACCCGCTGGACCGTCGAGCTCGCGCCTCGGAGGAGCGGCGAGGTGACGGTGCCGCCGATCACGGTGGGGGGACTCTCCACCCCCGCCCTCACCCTGCGCGTCCTGGAGGCACCGGCCTCCGGCGCCGGTGCGGGAAGCGACATCTTCATCGAGAGCGAAATCTTCCCGAAAGCGCCCTACGTGCAGTCCCAGGTCACCTATGCGCTCCGGCTCTTCCGAGCGGTCGAGATCCTCGACGGCACACTGGAAGAGCCCCGCGCGGCGGACGCCCTGGTGCAGAGACTGGGCCGCGACGCCGGCTACACCGTGACCCGGGGCGGGCGGCGATACCGGGTCATCGAGCGGCGCTACGCGATCTTCCCGCAGTCGAGCGGCGAGCTGCACATCCCCGCGCTGCGTTTCGACGGTGAGGTGGCGGACGCCGGAGGGGGCGGCTCGAGCTTCAACCGCCTGTTCATGCAAGGGCGTCGGGTGCGACTGCGCACCGAAGACTACCGGCTCGAGGTGCGCCCCCGTCCCGCGGAGTTCGAGGGGCGGACCTGGCTCCCGGCGCGGACGCTCGGCCTCGTCGAGCAGTGGTCGGAGGACCCGCCCGAGCCGCGGGTCGGCGAACCCCTGACCCGGACCGTGACCGTGAAGGCGACGGGCCTGCGCGGCGATCAGCTCCCGGAGATCGAGATGGGAGAGCCGGACGGGGTCCGGGTGTACCCCGACCAGCCGGCGGTGCGCAGTGCCTCCGACGCCGATTCGATCTACGGCAGCCGGGAGCAGCGCTTCGCCGTGGTGCCGTTTCGCGAAGGCGAGGTCGTGCTGCCGGAGATCCGCGTGCGCTGGTGGGACACGGTGGCGGACGCGCCCGCCGAGGCGCTCGTCCCTTCCCGCACGCTACGCGCCGGGGCGGCACCGGCCGAGGCCACGGATCTCGTCACCGCCCTCTCGAATCCGGAGCGCGCCGGTAGTCCGGAAGGCGATCCCGCCCCCGGCCGCGGCGGCGCCCACCCGGCCGGGGGCGGATGGCAGTGGGTGAGCGCCGTCCTCCTCGCGCTCTGGGCGGCGACCGCCTTCGGATGGTGGCGTTCGCGCCGCGGAGTCCTGCAAGCGGTGCACGAAGACCCCCGGGGCCCCGCGGCGGCCCGCGCCCGGCGCGCCCTGAGACGGGCCTGCGACGAAGGCCGGGCCGCGGAGGCCCGGGACGCGCTGCTCGAATGGGCTCGAGCCGCCTGGCCGGAGTCGCCGCCCCGCGCGGCGGCGGCGGCCCCGGGCCCGCGGGACCCGGCCCTCGCGGCGCGGCGGCGGGAGCTGGCCCCGAGCCTCTAAGCGCC
>CAYFYD010000222.1:0-6841 GCA_964347195.1 uncultured Ectothiorhodospiraceae bacterium | reverse complement strand
CGAAGTAGTCGCCGACGTAGAGCCCTTCGCCGAGCGCGCGGGTCACCGACGCCATGGTCCCGCGGCTCCAGCCCGCCTCGGCGAGGCGGCGCTCGTCGGGCACGAGACGAAGCTCGGGGTCGGCGAGCTCGAGACCGGGGAAGGGGCGCACGCGGGCGCCGGGCAGCATCCGGTTGACCCCGATGAAGCCTTCCAGCGCCGCGTTCATCAGGGCGTCGATGTTGCGGGCCTGAATGTTGACGTCGATGGTGTTGCCCGAGCCGAAGCCCCCGAAGAGCGAGGCGCGCCGCGCGAAGGCGATGGTGTCGGGGAAGCCTCGCACCGTCTGGTTGATGAGCGGGACGAGCTCGTCGGTGCGGGTCTCGTCCTTCGTCCTCGCCCCCATGAACACCCCGCGGGAGAAGGCGACGAAGAAGTAGCTCTCGACCGCCGGCTCCTTCTCGCCGTCGAGGTAGGGCTGCAGGCGCTCCACCACGACGTTTCCCATCTCCCTTTCGAGGTGGTCGATGTTCGCCCCGGGCGGGGGGATGATGAACGCGAAGACGAGGTTCCGGCTGCCCTGGGGCAGGTAGCTCGCCCGCAACGCCAAGGGTGATTCCGGCAGCGCGGAGGCGAGCGGTCCCGGAACCGGAACGAGGCTCAGGACCGAGCGCGGCGCGAGCGCGAGAGAGATCCCGAGCGGTATCGCGATCAGCGCGACGATCCAGGCGGCCCTTCTCGCGGGGCTGTCGGTGAGGCGGAGGATCGCGCCGCTGAGGCCGCGCCGCCAGCGCGCGTGCGCGTCGCCGAGCCGGATCTCGGCGAGCCACTTCGACGCCGCGGCGGGGATCACCGTCAGGGCGACGAGCATCGAGGCGGCCACCGCCACCGAGATGGTGAGGGCGAGGTCGGCGAAGAGCTGGCCGGCTTCGTCGGAGAGGAACACGATGGGGAGGAAGATGGCGACGGTGGTCGCGGTCGAGGCGAGCAGCGCGCCCCGGACCTGCGCCGGACCCAGGGCGGCCGCCTCCGGCATGCCCGCGCCCCGCTCGCGCAGCCGGACGATGTTCTCGAGCACCACGATGGCGGCGTCGAGCGTCATTCCCACCGCCAGCGCGAGCCCCGCGAGCGATATGATGTTGAGCGTGCGTCCGGTGATGTAGAGACAGAGGAAGGAGGCGAAGAGCGAGATCGGGATCGCGGCCGCAATCAGCACCGTCGCCCGCAGCCGGCGCAGGAACCACCACAGCGCGAGGACCGCGAGCGTGATGCCGAGCGCGAGGTTGTTGCGCACCATGCTGACCGAGCGGTGGATGTAGACGGTCTCGTCGTAGACCTGCTCGAAGATCAGGCCGGCGCGCGCGAGCGGGCCTTCGACGAGCTCCGCCGCCGCTGCTTTGAGGCCCGCCATCACGGTCAGGACGTTCACTCCGATCTCGCGGTGGGCGTTCACCGCGAGGGAGCGCGCGCCCTTGGCGAGCACGAAGCTCTTGCGGTCGGCGAACGCGACCTCGACCTCGGCGACGTCGCGCAGCCGCACCGGAAGCCCGCCGCGCCACTCCAGGACCAGGTCTCCGAGCTCGCCGGCGTCGAAGGCGCCGGTGAAGCGCAGGGTGTAGCGGCGCTTGCCGACGCTCACGTCCCCGCCCGAGATGTCGTGGTTGGCGCCGGCGAGGCGCGCCGCGGCCGGCAGCTCGACGCCCAGGCTCGCGGCGCGGTAAGGGTCGAAGGTGATGCGCACTTCGCGCTCGCGCCCCCCGTAGACTTCGGAGCGCGCGACCCCCGGGACCCGCTCGAAGCGGGTCTGGACGACCTCCTCCGCGTAGTCCTTGTAGCTCTGAATGTCGCGCGGGTTCCCGTCGCGGGTGCGGGTGGTGAACCACGCGATGGCGCGGCTGTTGCCGCCCACGGTGTCGATGACCGGCTCGCTGGCGTCCTCCGGGTAGCGCGGCACCCGGTTCAGGCGGTTGAGCACCTCGATCAGCCCGCGCCGCAGGTCGTGCCCCACCACGAACTCGATCGAGACCTCTCCCTGGCCGCGCTGGGCCTTGGAGACGATGCGGCTCACCCCGGAGAGGCCGCGCAGCACCTTCTCCTGCGGCTCGATGATCTCCGCCTCGATCTCTTCCGGGGCGGCCGCGCGCCACCCGGTGCGGATGGTGATCTCCGGCTTCTCCACCTCGGGCGTGAGCTGCACCGGCAGGCGCGCGAGGCCGATCCCGCCGAAGAGGACGACGAGCAGCACTCCGACCAGGGTCGCGGTGGGGTTGGAGAGCGCGAGCCGGGTCCAGCTCGAGCCCTCCGACGGCGGTGGACGCGCAGGGCCCCGCGCTTCGGGCGGGCTCGGGGACATCGGCCGGTCCCCGCTCACTCCGCGGGTGGAGCCGTGCGGACCGTCACCGCCTGACCGGGACGCAGCCGCTCGCCGCCCCGGACGACGACCCGGTCTCCGGGAGCGATGCCGTCGACCTCGATGAGCGCTCCTTCGGCGATCCCGACGGTGACCGGCACCCGTTCGGCCGTTCCGTCGTCATTGACCCGATACACCGCGGTGCCGTCCCGGCGCAGCACCAGCGCATCGCGGGGAACCGCGGTGACGGGGCGCGCCGCCGCGGTCGGGATCGCCACTCTCACGTCCTGCCCCACCGGCCAGGACACGTCGCCGACGTGCAGGCGCAGCTCGTAGAGCCGGGACTGGTTGTCCCCGACCGGCACGACCGCCCGCAGCGTGCCCGAGCTCCGGCTCGGGTTGGCCTCGAGTGCGAGCACGCCGCCCTCGCGGACGTAGGCCAGCGCCGCGACCGGCACCCAGGTCTGCACTTCGAGCGACGCGGCGTCGACGAGCCGCACCACCGCCTCGCCGCTCTGCGCCCACTCGCCGCTCTGCCGGAAGCGCGTGGTCACCACCCCGCCGAAGGGGGCCCTGATCCGGGTGCGTTCCAGGCGCTCCCGGCTGAGCGCGAGGCGGGCCCGGACCGCGCGCAGCTCGCTGCGGGCGATGTCGCGCTCGGCGATGGCCTCGTCGAGGCGGCTGCGGGTCGCGGTCTGCTGCGTGACCAGCGTCTCGAGCCGCTCGACCTGCGCGTCGAGATAGACGAGCCGGGCCCGCTCGCGGGCGACCGCCGCCTCGTTCTCGGCGAGCGATTGACGGAACAGCGCGTCTTCGAGCCGGGCCACCGTCTCGCCCTCCGCGATCACCTCGCCGATCTCGGCGACCCATTCGAGCCGGCCCGGCACCTCGGCCGCGACCCGGGCCTGATTGCGGCTGATCACGGTCCCGGGGTACCAAGTGACGGGGGCGAGGGTGCGGCTCTGCGCCTCCGCCACCACGACCGGTGCGGGCGGCGGCCCCTTCCCGTCCTGCGCGCCGATCGGCGCCGCGAGCAGCGCCGCGAGCAGCAGCGTGAAGTTCCGGGACCCGCGCAAGTGGAGACTCGACCGTGATCCGTCGGGGCGGAGACCGGAATCTTCGCACACGACAGCTCCCCGGTGGTGACCGGCGATGTCGATGACGGGGCCTCCCAAGGCTCTTCAAAACTCGAGCTACCTCGATGTCGCATGATCTCGCCGGTGATCGCGGATTCCGGGCGCGGCCGGGATCCGGGGTCGGATTCGCTTATCCTCCGCCCTTCGATTCGACGGGCCGGGGGGTGCGACGACATGACGGAGGAAGGCTGGGTGATCCCATCGCATCCGAGCGAGACGCGGTATCGCGAGGACGGCACGCTGGCCCGCGAGATCTGGGCGCTTCCGCTCGAGGAGGCGTTTCTGGAGGCATTCCTCCGCGACGTCTTCGAGAACCACTGGGCCGGCATCCGCTTCGGTCCGATGATCCAGGGTGCCGCCTACGAGTGGAAGTGCCCGGGAGCGCCCCGGCGAATCAGCCTCTACGATGGCTATCTCACGGTGATGTTCGCCAACGGCGGTCACTTCCACCTGTGCATCGGCGAGAACCGGGGGTCGGCCGCCAACCCCACCGCGCCCGCGCTCCGCGCCCACCGCCGCCCCTCGCGGGCGCAGGTGTTCCGCGGCTACGACGCCGCGGCGAAGCCGTTGACCTGGGGGTTCGAGATGTGGAACGGGGAGGGCGAGAACGGCCTCTCGGTGTGGTTTCCGAGTCCCTTCCTCAACGACGACGACTCGCTCGCCGACCCCCCCGACTTCAGCCGGCTCGCGACTTGGCGCGCGCTTGCGAAGCGGTGGCTCGGGCGGGACGCGGAGGCACTCGACGAAGAGGGCAGGGGGTTCCGCCGCTCCGGACACTGAAGCCGGTGCCCGCCGATATGGAACGATTCCGATTTTGTGGGAAACTGGGTGCAAGCTCCATGAACCGGCAAGCACCCACAACGCGATACCCATGGCCGCATACTCCACACGTCCCACGACCCCGCACGGTCCGGCGCCGGTACGACGTTCCTTTGCGCAGCGCGTGCGCGTCGACCAGGCCGGCCGCTTGGTCGTGCCGGCTGAAATCCGCAGGGCTCTCGGCATACACCCCGGCCAGGATCTGGCCATCTCGCTCGACGGCGACTCCATCAGGCTCCTGACAATCGACGCTGCACTCGAGCGGGTGAGGGCGATTGCCCGGCGCAAGCGCAAGCCGGGCTCGAAGGTCGTCGACGATTTCATCGCCGAACGCCGCGCGGAAGCGGTCGAAGACTGACATCATGCGTTGCGTTCTGGACGCCTCCGCCATGCTCGCCGTGATACAGGAAGAGGCCGGTGCCGGTGTCGTGGCCGAGGCGCTTCGCTCCGGGGCCGCGATGTCTGCGGTCAACGTGGCGGAAGTCTCCGCCCGCCTGCATCAGGAAGGCTGGAACGATCCCGAAGTCGCACTGGTCTTCAGCGAGCTGGGCATTGAAGTGTTGCCCTTCGACGCCGATGTCGCGCTGCTGAGCGGCAGCTACCGGAATCAGACCCGGAACCTGGGTCTGGGGCTCGGAGACCGCGCCTGCCTTGCAACCGCTCGCAGGGAGGAGTGTCCGGTGCTGACCGCCGACCGCGCCTGGAACCGGCTCGAGCTCGACGGGGTCGATGTGCGTTGTATCCGATAGGGGGTCGCGTCTGCCGCTGGCACCCGATGCCCCGCGGAGACTGGGCGTCGCGGAGCTCTGTTCCGTCTGCACCCGCTGTGCGGACGCCTGCCCGGTGAAGGCGCTGCCCTAGGGTCCCCGAAAGAGAGTCGACCGAACCGGTCCGCGATCCGGGGCGTGGTGAAGCGGACCTCGGACGCGGAGAAGTGCTTCTGCCCGTGGTCCACGTTCCACGGCGCCAGCAACCCCGACTCTTGACTGTTCGTGTCGAAAGCGCCCTCTCGCGCAATCAAGGGGACTTTGTGGCAATATCCGCCTCAAATGCGCGTTAGGCGAGGGGCCCGGCATGCTCCTGCGATTTGGGGTGCGCAATCACCGCTCCATTCGAGACTACCAGGAGTTGCTCCTGAGCGCGTCCAAGCACATGAGGCGCGACGGATTGACCATTCCGGTGCCGACGGTTAAGGAAGCCGTCGTACCGGTTGCCGCGCTCTACGGTCCCAATGCGGCGGGGAAGTCCAATCTCATTGATGCCATGGACGAGATGCAGCGGACAATCGTCAGATCTCACGTGGGCCTGGGCGCGACGGATCATATCCCTCGAAGTCCTTTTCGGCTGGACGAAACGGGAACGACCACACCGACGCAGCTCGATTGCACTTTTACTGTGAACGGGTCGATGGAGGGGCAACGGGATTCTCGAGAATCACGAAGCGTGTACGAGTACGGATTTGAGTATACGGCAACGGAGTTCCGCAGGGAGTGGCTGTACAGAATAGTACGCAGAGAAAGACGGAGTACCCAAGTGCTTTTCGAGCGCAAGACCAAAAACGGTCGAGTACACGTGAGCTTTGGTGGTCAGATGCGCGGAGAAAACAGAACGATTGCCAACCTGACGCGCCCGAACAGTCTGTTTCTATCGGCCGCGGCGCAGAACAATCATCCTCAACTCATGGACTTGTATCGGTATTTCTCGGACCGTTGGAACGTCGTTCTTGCAGAAGGGACCATGAGTGACATGGAAGTCGCAGAACGTCTGTCCAGCTATGAACATATTGAATTCCTGTTGGAGCTGGTCAAACAGGCTGATGTCGGTATAGTCGCAATCGACGTTGAGGAAAAGGAGCATGACGAAAAGGAGATTCGCCTGGAGCGTGATCTCATTGGACTCGTTTTGAAACATGTTGATGATTCCGATGTCCGAGATTCTCTGCGTGAGTCCATGTCAGCTCGGACAGGTCGCCGTAAACGTACTCGGTTCGTACACTCTTCGGCAGGAGGAGGCCCAAAGACATTCGACTTTCACATGGAGAGCAAAGGAACTCGAACATTGATTTCATTGCTCGTCCCGGCTCTTGACGCGCTGTCACAAGGGTCCATGCTCGCGATTGACGAGCTGGATACGAGCTTACACCCAGACTTGGCACGGGCCTTCGTGTCGCTATTCAGCAAGAAGAACTCGAATCCATACGGCGCCCAGCTTGTTTTCTCAACGCACGATGTCACCCTTCTCGGTAGTGGACTGATACGAGCGGACGAGATCTGGATGACCGACAAGACCCGCGAGGGCGTGACGCGGCTGACACCGCTCACGGAATTCAAGCTGCGCTCGCGTGATGACATCGAGAAGGCATACCGCCACGGACGCTTGGGAGGGGTGCCGTCCGGCGACGAGTTTTTCGTCGAGCTCGACGACGATCGTGCTGCGTCGGAACCATGAGCCGGGCGAGGCGTCTGGCTCGCAAGGCCGGCACCCGCCTTCCCGCGGCGCGCAGCGTTGTCGTCGCCGAGGGGGCATCCACGGAGCCCACGTATCTCAAGGTGTTCAG